>JAGHBS010000040.1 GCA_021160865.1 Planctomycetota bacterium
GCTGTACTAAGGTCAAGAAACAGTTGAAGGAAGAAGGCAAGCTGACGACAAGTTGACTGTCCGTCCGTACGCGCACAATGATGACGGCTGCACAGACGCCGAGGTATTCGGAGCACCTGCTGGGCTTGACTCGTCCTTGACCGAGGCAACTGCCGCCAATGACTGGACATGGGCAGTGGGCATCGATATGCAGGCAACGGTTCGAAGATGTCGCTGGGGTCCGGTCGCAACCGTGGGGGTTGCTACCGCAGCCCAGAGAGCGGCGCTCGAACCAGAGAATTTCTCGATGTCGGCCGACACGCGCATACCCCTTTGATAACAACGGGTTGCGGGGGAACCCCGGGACTCTCGTCTCCGGGGTTCCCCGTTAACTATCTCGTCGCGGATATTCCGCGAAATCTTCATGGCTCCCCGGGTAGGACTCGAACCTACAACCTAGCGGTTAACAGCCGCCCGCTCTACCAATTGAGCTACCGGGGAAAGGATATAGCATCGTTCCTTCGAGGTAAATTATATGCTGATAATCTGATATGTCAAGATGAAGTAAAGGGAAATTGCCCTGATTTTTGCCCGCTACAGGAGCAGTAAGAGAAGGGCGATTGGATGGATGACGATTGATTGGCAGCCATTCAGCATAAATTGATTACTCGCTGCTGACGCTTTGTAGAAGTAGTTGCCCGATTATTGACTATCATGATTATCATTGATTACCAACGAGGTGCGGGTTAGTATTATGCGGCATGAGTGTGGGCACCGAGGGATGGTTTGTTTGTTGCTTCATCGAAATAGAGTGGGGTGTCTTACGGAGTAAATCGAATCTTATGTTCCTTGACAAACAAGCCGATATTCGCTACGCTACAGTGCTATTGCGCCGAGGCGAGAGCGGTGTTATCGGTGCAAAGAATATCGCAAAGGAAAATCGTCGAATTCTCAAAGGAAGGAACATCGAAGTGGCAAAATCTCCCAACAAACCCTCAAAGGATGTCAAGAAGAAAGCGTCAAAGAAGGCTGCCAGGACGGGGGCGACTGCTCGGAGGAAGTCGAGCAAAGCTGCTGCAGTGAAGAAGAGTAAATCGGTCAAGACGAAGGCATCAACCGCTGCCACGGGGCGGACGAAGCGTTCGAGCCGTAGCCACAGTGAAATAAGTAAGGTTTTGAGGAAAAGCCCCCTTACCAAGAAGCAGATTGAAACATTCCGCAGCATACTTCTTGAGAAGCGCAAGATGCTGCTTGGCGATCTCGATGAGATGTCCGAGGATGTTGCAAATCACCAGAAGGACGGCAACCTCTCAAACATGCCTACCCATATGGCTGATATTGGTACCGATAATTTTGAGCATGAATTTAATCTGGGGCTGATGGAAAGCGAGCAAAGGTTGCTTGGCGAGATTAATGAGGCATTGCGTCGGATTGAAGAGGGAACTTACGGCATCTGCGTGGGTACGGGTAAGCCCATCCCGATAGCAAGACTCCGTGCCAAGCCCTGGGCAAGATATACTGTTGAGTATGCTCGTATGCTTGAGCAGGGTCTGGTTGATCGGCCTGTCGAAGGGGCAAACGACGATTTTGACGAAGAAGACGAGGATGTTGAGTAATTCCCTCGTTTACCACTACACTTTTGAATAACAATCACTTTGGTTTGGGGTTATAATTTATATGGCGAATTGTATCAGTGTAGTGCGATGTCCTGATGTGTTGATTCTCCACATATTGTAGCAGGCATGGTGAGAAGTAAGTACCATCGGCAAGGAGAGCCTTTTGGCAGAGTTATCCGGTCAGCAGGTTGTAAAAGCAAGAGGCAGAGGCAAAAGTAAGCGTGTAGAGCATTCAGCAGGGAGATCGTTACGAGCGTGGATTATTTTTTTGTCAGTGGTTGCCCTGGGGATAGCAGCGGATCTAATCAGCAAGGAAGTGGTCTTTAAAATTCTCGTCGATAAACCCGGTAAATCCATAAAGATAATTGACGATGTGTTAAGGTTTACCCTTTCGACTAATCCAGGAATTGTCTTCGGCATCCCTGCCAATCGTTGGATAGTACTCGTAGCAACATTGTTAGCAATCGCGGCGGTAGTGATTGTTTTCTTGAAATCCTCGTACTGTAAGTGGGGGTTACATGTAAGCCTGGCGATGGTGTTGGCTGGGGCGGTTGGTAATGGATTTGACAGGTTCTTCAATCAGGTTCAGCTGCCCGGATCAGCAAATCTGACGGGGGTGGTAAGGGATTTTATCGATGTTCGCATCTTTGGTTTTGATTATCCTACCTTTAACGTAGCAGATATTCTAATAGTCGTCGGAGTAGGGTTGATTATCCTGCAAACGCTACGGCACCGCTAAAGGGCAGAAGATAATAACCACCGGTGGTAAAGGGTAGAGAGGCACAGGCTGATGGGCTCGAGCGGGTCTAATTTCAGTAAGTCCCGAAATAATGCTAACGAGAGGGGTGAGTATGATGAAGATGCCCGATTAATGCTTGCCTTTCAGTCTGGTCAGCAGGAGGCGTTTAAGGAGATTGTCCGACGCAATCAGCAGCGAGTATATTCAATAATTTTTCGACTCGTCGGGAATCACGCCGACAGTGAAGACCTGGTGCAGGAGGTCTTTTTGCGTGTTTTTCGGACGGCTAAGACCTACAGACCGATGGCAAGGTTCTCGACATGGTTGTATCGTATTGCCACGAATGTAGCGTTAAATGCAATTCGTGCCCGTCGGAAGGGTAGGACCATCAGTTTAGAGATGACAATGACCAATAGTGATGACGATGTTAGCCACCCCTGGCAAGTGGGCGATAAGCATGATAGACCACCTGAATCGCACATTTATCAGAAGGAACTTATTGATAGAATTAACAAAGCCCTGGAGGCATTGCCTGAGAATCAAAGGATTTCGTTCATTCTTAGCAAGTACGAACATCTAAGCTATCGTGAAATTGCCGATATATTAGGATGTTCGACAATGGCAGTGAAAAGTCTTCTGACACGTGCAAGGTGTAATCTTCGGGATGCCTTGAAGAGATATTTAGGTCCTGATTTTGTCAAACATTTACCGAACCATCGCAGGGATGAAGGTGTTAAGGAATTATAGAGCCAATAAATGGTTGATATGAGTGAGAGTATTCGATGGACGAGAATGAACCTATGAAACAATCAGATCTTGAACAAATAAGCGCTTGGATAGACGGTGAACTCCCTGCAGAACAGGCTGATCGTGTTGCACAGCTGGTAGAGCAGGATGACGACTGGCGTGCTGCCTATGAGCAGTTTAGAGCAGTGGAGCAGGCGACTGATATGCTTGCAGAGACTATCGTTCCGCCAGAGGATTTGCCTGAAAGAATTATTCAATCTGTTTATCGGCGAAGACGCATTATGAAAGCCCTTCGAATAGGGGTATCAGTGGCAGCAGCGGCTTGTGTCCTTATTGCACTGTGGATAGGTGGAGTTTTTTCTCGGCAGGGCGTCAAGCAGCCTGCTGCAGTTATACCGCAGGATACATCATACGTTATTGCGAAAATCGAGAAGAAAATTGATACAATATTCAAGGATGTCAGACCGGAGGACAGGTTCATCGTCCAGAACCTTACTTTATTCAAGGAATATCCAAGGATAGAGGAATATCGCAAGGTTGCTGAAATTGTTGATGCCGATACGCTTTCAGCATTGGAGGCATTAGAAGGTGCCAGGAGGCTGTAAATAACGATGCTCAGAATGACAAACAAGATATTTCTTCCTCTGTTGATATTATTGGTTTGCTCTGTCGCTGCGGGGAGTAATCGGCATTCGGCATCTGTACCGGGGAGCCGTGTTCGTCAACTTATGCTCAAGCAGGCATTGGAGAAGTATATATCAGGCACGCTTGTTGAAGAGTTGAATCGTAACAAAAGATTGTGGGCAAAAATGTCACCGGAGGAA
>JAGHBS010000177.1 GCA_021160865.1 Planctomycetota bacterium
ATTTACCACCGCAACGCTTCAGCAATCAGCAGCAGTGAGATTAGGATTTTCTGCCTCGAGGACGATGCGTCTTGCCCAGCGGCTTTACGAAGGTGTTGAAATCCCCGGTATCGGCAGCATCGCACTGATTACCTATATGAGGACGGATAGTACAAATATATCCGCCCAGGCGATTGAACAGGTGCGAAACTTTATCTCGGAGAAGTTTGGAGGAGATTATTTGCCCGAAAAGGCAAATGTTTATCGTTCCTCTGCCCGTGCCCAGCAAGCACATGAAGCCATCCGACCCACCGACGTTGCCCGCACGCCCCAATCGCTCGAAGGGAAAATCGACGCTGACCTCCTGAAACTTTACGACCTTATCTGGCGGCGTTTCGTAGCCTGTCAGATGTCCCCTGCACAATGGGATGTTTCGGAAGTTTCCATCGTGGCTAAGACCACTGCCGGGGAGGCAACGTTCAAGGCAATCGGCAGGCAACTTATCTTCGACGGCTTCCTCAAGGTTGCAGGTAAGGTAATTCACGATGAGCAGATACTTCCACCGATGCAGCAAGGGTCCAACGTCGCACCGGTGGCGATAAATCCAACGCAGCACTTCACCCAGCCGCCGCCTCGATACACCGAAGCCTCGCTGGTAAAGGCGCTCGAAGCCGAGGGTATCGGCAGACCGAGCACCTATGCCACCATCATCCAGACAATTCAAGATCGCAACTACGTCAAACAGATAAACAAACAATTCCACGCTACCGAACTTGGTATGAAGGTGACCGACAAGCTCGTCAAGCATTTCCCCGACATCTTCGACTTACGATTCACCGCACGGATGGAAGAGAAACTTGACGATATCGAGGAAGCCCGAACCGATTGGATAAAGGTGCTGACGGAGTTTTACGAACCGTTCAAGGCTGACCTCGAACAGGCAAGTAAGCAGATGGTTCACGCAAAAGCAGAGACCGAACCGTCTGATTACACCTGCCCGACCTGTGGCAAGCCTATGGTCTATCGCTGGAGCAATAACGGTAGATACCTTGCTTGTACGGGCTATCCGGAATGCAAGACGACCTTCCCCGTAGATGAGAACGGCAAGAAAATCGAGGCAAAACCGGTCGATATCGCCTGCCCCGTCTGTGGCGAGCCGATGATGATGCGCCAGGGCAGGTATGGAAAGTTCCTTAGATGTTCACGTTATCCCGAATGCGATGGTCTGGTGAAACTCAGTAAGAAAGGCGAGGTGAAACTACCATCAGCCCCACCGCTCGAGGTGGATATCCCCTGTCCGAAGTGTGGCAAAAAAATGTACCTTCGCCGGAGTGCAAGGGGACCCTGGCTTGCATGCTCACAATTCCCAAAGTGCCGAGGCAGGCTCGGATTCAAAAAACTCGATGCCAAAACGAGAGAAGAACTCGAAAAGCAACTCGCCCAGCACGAAAAAACTCATCCCACACAGACCATCCGAAAGTTAGACGGTTCGGAAGTACCCCCGGGATACATCCCTAAGATTATAGAAAAAGAGGAAGATAAATCAGAATCCGATTAATCCGAGATTTACATTGCAATCACAACGATTCGCCTTCAATCCTTCATTCCTCACGCTCGGCAAGATATAATTGTTTTTCGGCAAGATAAAGCGTACCAAAGAATGTTATCCATTTTAGAGCGATTATCATGACGCCGAGGCAGCGGGTACTTGACAGTATCAATCACAGCGAGCCCGACCGTGTACCGATTGATTTCTGGGCTACCGGTGACGTTTACGATCGGCTCATGGCGTATTGGAATCTTCCTGATAAGGAGGCGGTGCTCGAGCACATCGGCGCTGACCTTAGATACTTCAACGGACCTGCCTACATCGGCGAGGCAGGTAAGCCCGACGAGAACGGAATAATCACCGACCACTGGGGCGTCCAACGTGTCTATAAGACCATCACCGGCCGACGACGTGATGGCAGCCAGTACGCCTGGTCGTACAAGCACCTCGTTTCAAGTCCACTTGCTCAAGCAACTACGATAAAGCAGATTGAGCAATACAACTGGCCAACGGCAGATATGTGGGATTATTCCTGCGTGAAGGATGCCTGTCTTGCCATTCGTCAGGCTGGCTTTGCCGTCGTTGCCGGTGCCGACCGACTTGACCGAACCGCCCAGCTAAAACCGGCAATGTACATACGCGGAGCCGATCAGTTCTTCTCCGACCTCATCCTCTCGCCAGCCCTGGCTGAATGCATCCTCGAACACATTAGCAACTATTATCTGGAGTACAACCGCAGATTCTTCGAAGCTGCCGATGGAACTATCGACATCTTCTTCATGGGCGACGATATGGGCGCTCAGAATAATACGCTCATCTCGCCGGAAATGTATCGCAAATTCTTCAAGAAGCGATTTGCCGCTTACTGTCAACTTGCTCACGATTTCGGTATGAAGGTCATGTATCACACATGCGGATACGTTACGCCGCTAATACCTGATTTCATCGATGCCGGCGTCGATATACTCCAGTCGCTCCAGCCGGCGGCAATGGGCGATGATTTACCAAAAATCAAACGTGAGTACGGCAAGGCAATTTCATTCCAAGGGGGAATAGATATTCAGGATGTCCTTCCCCATGGCACTACCCGGGATGTAATCGAACACGTCAGGGAAAGAGCGGAAATACTCGCCCCGGGCGGAGGATACATCTTCGGCACCGCACACAACCTCCAGCCCGATACGCCTACCGAAAACATCCTCGCACTTATCGAAGCATATCATAAATACGGTAAATACTGATTCATCAATCCTGTGATTAGTTTTCGCTTCTGATGTAGGAAATGAAATAAATTACCCCTCATCGTTCGATGAGGGGTAATAAGAGCAAATCCAAAACTCAAATCTCCCGTTAGGAAGACTTATTTTCTCCTACGCAGCAGTGCCAGGCAGCCACCAAGCCCCAGCAATACCAGCGTTGCAGGTTC
>JAGHBS010000074.1 GCA_021160865.1 Planctomycetota bacterium
CAAGTTGCTTTATTACTGAAGTCCTTGCGTGGAAGAAGGTCTTTACGCTAATCGTCCCATGTCCATTTCGTGCAGACTCTTACCGGCTGCTACCATCGGGAAGACGTTTTCCTCCGGTTCTATTCCGACCACTAGCACGCAGGGACCGTCGGTGGAAAGCATCTCCTTAATGGCGTCGTCGATCTGGTCGGGATGGTCGATACGCATTCCCTTCGCCCCGAACGCCTCTGCTACTACCGATAGGTTCGGGCATACCAGCGGAGTGGCAGAGTACCGCTTGCCGTAGAACAGTTCCTGCCATTGTCGGACCATCCCGAGGTAGCAATTATCCATCACTATTACCTTTACTGGTTGGTCGTATCGCGTGGCAGTGAGCATTTCGCCCATCGTCATGGTGAACGAGCCGTCTCCGTCAATATCGATTACGGTCTTACCAGGGTTTCCGAACTGTGCTCCGATGGCAGCAGGTAAGCCGAAGCCCATCGTTCCAAGCCCACCGGAGGTGATAAGTTGCCTCGGACGGCGCCAGCCGTAAAACTGCGCTGCCCACATCTGATGTTGACCGACGCCCGTGGCGATGATGGCATCATGATTAGTCATCTTTCCAAGCGATTCGATTATTTGCTGGGGTTTAATCTTCTCTCCACCGGGATCGTATCGGAATGGATATTGCTTCTTCCAGCGAGCGATCTGTTTGAGCCATTTCTGTCGTGGCTTGGATTCGATGAAAGGAAGCATCTTTTCCAGGATGTCCTTGGCGTCTCCGACGACGGGAATATCTACTGGAACGTTTTTGCCGATGGAACTCGGGTCGATGTCGATGTGAATAATCTTTGCGTGCGGTGCGAAGGTCTCGACCTTTCCGGTGACGCGATCATCAAAGCGGGCACCAACGGCGATGAGACAATCGCAGTCTTGAACGGCATAATTAGCAGCGGCTGAACCATGCATACCGAGCATCTGAAGGGCAAGTGGGTCAGTCTCGTCAAACGTTCCCAATGCCATCAATGTGGTTGTCACGGGGATGTTTCCTTTTTTAGCCAGTTGCCTCAGCTGCTCAGATGCACCGGAGATTACCACCCCTCCTCCGACGTAAAGCAGAGGTTTTTCCGATGCGTTTATCGCCTCGGCTGCCATTTTTATCTGACGGATGTGTCCGCTGGTCTTGGGTTTGTATCCCGGTAGGTCGAGCGTCAGGTCAGGTTCCTTATCAAGTTTGTTCATCGTGGTATCCACAGCAATGTCAATCAGAACCGGGCCAGGTCTGCCAGTTCGAGCGATATAAAATGCTTCCTTGACGGCTCGACCGATATCCTCGGTACGCTTGACGAGCATATTGTGCTTGGTTATCGGGCGGGTAATGCCGGTGGTATCTGCTTCCTGAAAGGCATCATTGCCAATCAGGGTGCTTCGTACCTGTCCGGTAATTGCAACCACCGGGGAAGAATCCATATACGCGGTAGCCAGCCCGGTCACCAGGTTTGTTGCACCGGGTCCGCTGGTAGCGATGCATACTCCAACCTTTCCGGTAGAGCGTGCATAGCCGTCTGCCATATGGGCTGCACCCTGTTCATGTCGGGTTAGAACAAACTTTATCGGCGACTCGTAGAGACAATCAAAAATCGGTAGAAGCGCCCCGCCAGGGATGCCGAACATTATCTCTACGCCTTCTTCAAGAAGCATCTGGTGGAACAGTTCAGCCCCGGTCAGACCGACATAACTTTTTCGTTGTTGTTCGTTGTCCTTACTGTTCTTGCTCATCATAATATCCACCTCTTATATAAACAGAGACATTGATACTATATTTGTTATGCAATTTGGTAAAGAGGGAAATGGAAATTGGGCCGTTAGAGTCGCAGAAAGACTCAAACGGCCCGATGTACAACTACAACTAAGCGTGCTAAAGCAATGTATAGATTACCCCTGTAGAGAGGTAAAAATGTAGGAAAAGAACACAATCTTTCCGCATGGATGTTCATCACTAAAAGTAATGGTACGACCAATCTCCAATTTTGTCAAGCGATAATATGATAATAAATTGCCCAACTATAATCCTTCCCGATGGATATTATTTCACAGGGGCCTTGCCGCGATCGAATAGCAAGGTTGGGAGCGAGTGGACAAGTCCGATTGGATGATAGAGGCTTTCGATTTCGCCCCTGCAGTTGTACCAGCATTGTCGGCAGGTGTTATTTCGAGCAGCCTGATGCAGTCGTTTCTCAATATCGGTTAGATTATCACGGAGCAAGTTGCCGACGGGGTTATTGCGATGTTCGACGCAGATAGCGACGTTGCCTTTTTCGTCGATATTAAACAGTACTTTCCCTGCCTTACAGTTTGCGATGCCATTTGTGAGGAACTGATCAAATTGGCTCAGATACCGGGGGTTTGAGAGGAAGTTGCTCGCCCTGCGGCGCATTTGGAGTAATTTCGCACTTACCCGCCCGTTGTTGTGGGCGAATCTACTTGAACCCGTCTTGACCGTGGCATAGGGCTGAACCATGAAATACGCTTCTCGTCTCCTTGCCATTTCCAGAATGTCTTCCAATTCATCGAAGTTATCATCCATCAGAACGGTCAGGACATTGACGCGTTGCCATTTGAAGACCCTTGCTTGCTGGAGCATTTCCACTGCTCGCCAAGCCTGTTCCCACGCTCCAATCATTCCCCTGCGTGCATCGTGCCGTTCAGCAGTTGCGTAATCAATACTTATCGAAATGCCCCAGAGACCTGCTTTCATCAAATCAGCTGCTAATTGTGGTGTGATGAACCATCCGTTCGTCGTGATAAATGGGAAGTGGTATCGTCCAATTGCTTCGACGATTTCGACGATGTCAGTTCGGATGAGCGGTTCTCCGCCACCCAGACTTATAAGTAATGAACCCATCCGTGCTAATTTTTGTGCGCCTCGTGCGTAGGCAGAAGCAGGCAGTTCGTCCTCTCCAGA
>JAGHBS010000162.1 GCA_021160865.1 Planctomycetota bacterium
ACGTTAGACCTTATAGTTTCCTCACCTGAGAGGGCTTGTTCAGCAAGCGAGAGGTCTATCGGATGGTTGAGAACCTTTGAAAGCATGGCAATTTTCGTAATAGCACCCTCCAGTTCTCTTGTGTTAGAATCGATTGTCCCGGCAATGAAGCATACTACCTCATCAGGCAGGGATATACCTCGTAGTGATGCTTTCTTACGGACAATAGCTGCCCGCGTCTCGTAGGCTGGGCGATCAATTCTCGCCACCAACCCCCAGCTAAATCTGCTAATGAGTCGCTCTTCAAGGTGGGGAATTTCTGATGGTGAGCGATCGCACGAAAGGATTATTTGCTTGTGCGATTGGTACAAAGTGTTGAATGTGTGGAAGAACTCCTCCTGAGTCTGGTCGTGGTTTGAGAGGAATTGGATATCGTCTATAACCAGTACATCTGTAAACCTATATCTATAGCGGAATTCATGAATCCTACCAGATTCAATTGCCTTGATAAGATGATTTATGAAGGTTTCACATGACAGGAAGGATATTTTGATATTATCATGCTTCTCGAGAAGTGCCTTACAGGTAGCCTGCAGCAGGTGTGTCTTTCCAAGCCCAGCGGCTCCGTGGATAAATAGAGGGTTATATGCCTTGCCTGGTTTTTCCACCACAGCCAGACAAGCAGCTGATGCCAGCCTGTTGCACGGGCCTGTTACAAAGGTGTCAAAAGTATATTCCTCATTCAAAAGCGGTTGCTCAAGTTGAATCTCGCTAAAAGAGGTGGTGATATTGTTGTTTAGATTAGATGCAGGTGGGGTGAACTTCACACTTATAAGCCTGCCGGTAGCCTCCTGAACAGCCTCGTTGAAGAGTCTGGTTGCATGCTGTTGACAGTATTGCAGTTCTTCGTTCCCTGGGGTTTCAATCTCAAGTTGGCCAGCCTCTATTCCTTTTGGCAGCAGCTGGGCAAACCACGGTTTTATAACATCACCTCCCTGGATGATCACATGCTGCATTATCCTTTGCCAAAGATGCGGCTCAATATTTCTCACTCGGTAGTACCCCTTTATTGATGCATATTATCCTCGGGGCGAATAATCCCTCAGGGTTAAACTAACTAATAAACATCCCTGCGTCGGGAAATGCAAAGCCGTCTCCGAACAACCTTCCTTGGTGATGATCAACTATGATAATGAATATCCGCGGATGAGTCAAAAGTCAACTATGATTTCGAAATCTGGGTTAAAAATTGCCAGTTTAAGTCTCAAAGGCAGGTTGCTCGCACAGTTGTCTATAAAGCGGACACCGCTGGTTCAGTTCAGCGTGGCTGCCGATGTCGAGAATCTTACCGTCCTGCATAACAACAATTCTATCTGCTTGCTGAACAGTAGATAACCTATGGGAGATAATCAGAGTAGTTCGCCCCTTTCGGAACTCTGTCATAGCCTGATGTATCTTTCGCTCGCTCTCGGGGTCAACCTGGCTGGTGGCTTCATCGAAGATAAGGATAGCAGGGTCTCGTAGAATCGCTCGAGCAATTGCAATTCGCTGGCACTGACCGCCTGATAAAGTAGCGCCATGCTCTCCGACGATTGTGTTATATCCATCGGGAAGTGTGGAAACGAATTCATCTACAAATGCCTTTCGGGCAGCGGCAATTATTTCGTCTCGCTTGGCACCACGCTTACCGTAGGCGATATTTTCAGCGATGGTAGCGTGGAATAGGATAGGTTGCTGGGTTACCAAACCAATTTGCTGGCGGAGCGAGCGAATGGAGTACTTACTTATATCGTTCCCATCGATAAGCACTGCTCCGGAAGTTGGATCGATAAGTCGAGGAATAAGGGCTGCAAGGGTGGTCTTTCCACTGCCGTTGGGTCCGACGATTACGATAGTCTCGCCAGCATGGATAAGCAGATTTATCTGACTTAGTGCATCACGATCTGCCTGGGGGTAGCGGAATGATACATTTTGGAACTCGATGCTTTTGGTATGCCTTGGTAGAGGTGGGGCATTTCGGAAAATCCGTTCGGTAGGCAGGTGCTGAAGTTCAAAAACTCTGGTAGCGGCGGCTTCGGCCCGCTGGAAGCGAGTGGCTACCTTGGCTAACTTACGGATGGGGTCGAACATGGCAAATAAGCAGGCCATCAGGGCAAGGAAGTCATCGGGCTTCATCTGATAGTGGAAAACCCACCACCCAGCAAGACAGGTCGCACCTAAACCAGCGATTATGCCCAGTGCCTCAACGGCAGGGGCGGTGGCGGCATCAATAGCAGCCATTCGCTTTTGCTGCTTCAATAGCGCACGATTGGTGCGGAAAAATCGCTTACGTTCAGCCACTTCCATTGTATATGCCTTGACCACACGGATACCTGTGAGCGTCTCTTCGAGTATTCCGAGCATGCTTGACCAGCTTTCTAAAGCGCGTTTTGAAGCCCGTCTCATTCGTTTTCCAAGTTTTCGGATTAGCAAAAATGCTGGTGGACCGGCAATCATCGCAAGAAGCGTGAGTTTCCACGAAATTATTAATGCGACGATAAGGGCTGCAGCGGCTTTAGCCGGCTCGACCAATGTTTTACCAAAGAGCGTAACCTGCCCGCGAGCAAGTTCACCAGTATCCTGAATAAACCGGCTCATCGTGTCGGATATGCCCTTTTCTGAGAAGAAGGTCGTCGGTAATCGCAGCACGACGCTGTAGTTCTCTGCTCGTAAGTCCATAATCCCACGGTACACACTCGACATGACCAGATATTCCTGCGTAAAGCGTAGCAGGTTGCGTAGAATGGTGATAACCCCAGCTGCTATTAGCAGTAGTACCAATAGCCCGAAACGATCGGTAAACGTCTTTGGCTCGGGCAGGTTGGTGGCTACCACCCCGAGCAAGCGTGAAGAAAATCGTATCCCTTCCGGCATTATCCGAACAGTCTGTACTTGCCCATTCTTTTTTCGGGAATCGTAGATTCGAAGCACCAGCGGACTTTGATTACTCAAGGCAATCTTTCGAGCAAGAAGATCTCCTCGAAGGACACTTTCGGGAGTGCCTGCTTTATCTCCAAGACCGACGATCCACATCCCCGGTTTGATACCTGCCTTGTAAGCAGGACCGCCTTTTTTGAGGTGCGTTATCTCCAGCACGAAGGAAATTGGCACTGCTTCAATTTGAGTATGGGCTGGCACGATGTGCTGGGTGAGAGATGCCTTAAGTTTATCCTGTACGATGGAGTTCCATGCCCAGCCATGAAGCCCTTCTTGACTGATTAAAATCTTCGCACCAGGTAAGAT
>JAGHBS010000136.1 GCA_021160865.1 Planctomycetota bacterium
ATATTATCGCCTCTTTCTAACTTCCGCGTCATTTCAGACGCGGCCACATTGAAGCTACCGTGAGCCTGTCGTAAATGTAAATCATTTACCCGATTTCCGCGTCATTTCAGACGCGGCCACATTGAAGCATCTTATCAAGCACCTGCGCAATGCTTTGCTTATCCGATTTCCGCGTCATTTCAGACGCGGCCACATTGAAGCGAGGCATTTGATTATGTCTATATCAGGATTATTCAATAGAGTTCCGCGTCATTTCAGACGCGGCCACATTGAAGCACTTTTTATCCATTTCTGCTTGTTTGCTCTCAATATATATTTCCGCGTCATTTCAGACGCGGCCACATTGAAGCCCTCCCGATGCATAGGCAGCCAGACCCGTCAGGACCACCATTTCCGCATCATTTCAGACGTGGCCACATTGAAGCCTATCGAAACACTATCTTAACTTTCTTTTCTCTTTCATTTCCGCGTCATTTCAGACGCGGCCACATTGAAGCATGATTAAGTGAAAACATGCTTGGCTACCGCTGGCAGACAGGTCCGCCTACCCGCAATTCGCAGGCAGATAAGCCCGAATGCAAGGTAAACCTACCTAAATACTGGCAGGTAAACGTAAATAAGGCGAAGGATTTGACAGCAATTATACCAAGGATATAAACTTTACCGGCTATGAGAATATTGCTCGTCAATGACGACGGGGTCTTATCGCCTGGGTTATCAGCATTACGATTGGCGGTGGCGGATATGGGTGAAATAACCGTCGTTGCCCCCGATTCGCCCCAATCGGCAGCTGGTAGATCAATCACCCTTCACGAACCACTTATTTGCAATCGGATAATTATTGATGGGCAATTCGAGGCGATTAGCGTTTCCGGCAGGCCTGTCGATTGCGTCAAATTAGCCATCCGTGAATTGATGGACAAGCCGCCCGATCTGGTACTTTCCGGAATAAATGCCGGCGAAAACGTCGGGATAAACATCTTTTACAGTGGAACCGTATCCGCTGCTGCTGAAGGTGCGGGAATGGGAATTCCTGCGGTAGCATTTAATCTGGCAGGTGATGCAGAACGAATGGATTTTCATCAAGCGGCTCGTCTGTGTAGAAAAATCCTTGATAGAATCCTGGAAATCAGCATTACCACTGCTGACCGGGGAAGTGGGAAAGGCGAACTTATCAACGTGAATATACCAGATTTATCTTCACATCCACCCCGTGGTGTAAAGGTCGTTCCGCAAAGTACTGCCGCCATTGCTGAACAATACATCCGAGAACAAGATGAACAAGGCAGAGTTGTATTCACCCTTGCTGAACACTATGAACACGCCCCCCACCAAGCGGATACCGACGTGACCGCCCTTTACGATGGCTATATTACCATCACACCCTTGATGTCCGATATGACCGATTATAAACGCCTCGACTACCTTCTGCAGTGGAAATGGGGGGACTTGACCTGACCCCACAAGCAAATTGACTATGGGAAAAGTATGAAATCAATAATAAAAACATCCGCTTGTGCTGTTCCTTATCCAGAAAGAAAATCATCAACAGACTCGCTCTTTAAGCAGTTTCGGTATGAAAATGTAAATAAATTTTTACAAATATGATTCAGTTGCACTTGACAACGGTTGTATGAGTGTGATATTGTTATTGCGTTCGTACTATGGCTATTTCCTCAAAAACACTCCCCGGTGAGGCTACACGAAGGGTGCCTATTCGTACCTACGAAGCGGCACTGAAATACCTGCACTCGCTGACTGATTACGAACAGATGAGGCGGGTGCGGTACAATGTCGATACGTTCAGCCTGGCACGGATGAGGTCGCTTCTCAAGAAACTTCAAGACCCGCATAAAAATCTTCGTTGTGTACACATCGCTGGGACGAAGGGTAAAGGGTCTACCGCCACCATGCTGGCGGCGATGCTCCAAGCAAATGGTTATAAGGTCGGGCTTTATACCTCTCCGCATCTTTTAGATATTCGTGAACGGATACAAATCAATTCTGAACCCATAAGCCCCGGAGCCCTAACGAAGTACATAAATAAGGTCGCCCAGGTTATCAAGAAAAACGATAAAGACAAACCTACTTTCTTTGAGATTTTCACCGCCATTGGATTTTCGTACTTCGCCGATGAGAAGGTTGATATTGCCGTCATTGAGGCGGGTCTTGGAGGAAGGCTTGATAGTACCAACGTCATCAAGCCGATGGTCGTAGGGTTTAGCAGTATCAGCCGGGATCATATGCACCAACTTGGCGATACTATTGAATCAATTGCGGGTGAAAAGGCTGGTATTCTCAAGCGGGGCGTTCCGGCAGTTTCGGCACCTCAGGTACCTGAAGCAAAGGACGTTTTGAAAAAGGCTGCTAAGAAAGTAGATGCCCCCTTACTGTTCACGGGTGATCAGATTGATTTTAGTTATCGTTTCGAGTCTACCCGTGAAAGTGGCCCGCAGACGCGAATCTGTCTAACGACCACCCGAAGCCGATTTGAGCATCTTCCTGTCCCGCTGCTTGGTGAACATCAGGCAATAAATTGTGGACTTGCTCTTGCTTTGCTTGATCAACTAAAAGCCCAGGGGATGAAGATTGACGATTCCGCTGCCATTGAGGGGCTAAATCAGGTTTATCTACCTGGACGAATGGAAATAATACACACTAACCCCCGAATCCTCATTGATGGGGCGCACAACGCTGCTTCTATCGAAGCATTGATACAGGCTGTTGGTCAGTACATCCCGTATGATTCGATGGTGGTAATCTTTGGCTGTGGGATTGATAAAGATATTCCTGGTATGCTTGAACAATTGATGCGAGGAGCCGATAAGGTAATTTTCACTCGTGCTAATCATCCCCGCGCTGCTGATCCTGCTGAATTGGCTAACAAGTACGAGATGCGCTCCGATCGAGCTGCCCAGGTGGCTGACAATGTTGCCGATGCCATCCGTATCGCACATAACGCCATCAGCAGAGAAGACCTTATTTGCATCACGGGCAGTTTCTACCTCATTGGCGAAGCCAAGCGGCTATTGATGAAATAATCCTGCTTATACCTCTCTGTCCACGTAGCAGATTTCGCTCTCCTCCCTCGATGGTTTTCTTACCCTTGGCTGTAAAAATCCATCTATAAGCATCCCCAGCTATTGGAAAGCAGTGTTAATGAAGATATAATACTCGGACAGTCTGCTTTTCTCGGACACAGAAACAGCCTACCGAAAGAAAGGATTTTTAAAGTGGCGGAGAAGTTCTTCACGCATCGGCTTGACAACGGTTTGACGTTGGTGGCTCAGCAAATAGATACGGTTTCTTCCGCAACGATGACCATTGCAATACCGGCAGGGGCATCGCGCGATCCGACCGATAAAGCAGGCGCCGCTGCCGTCGGGTCATACTGGCTCTTCAGAGGGGCAGGTAAACGCAATAGTCGTGAACTTAACGACGCTCTCGATTCGCTGGGCTGTCAGCATCACGAATCGGTTCAAAGCGAGCATCTACTCTTATCTGCTGCCCAGCTGGGGAAAAATCTCTCCAGCGTAGTGGAAATTTACGGCGACATCGTCAAGCAACCTCACCTTTCCGACGGTACCTTCAATCCCTGTAAGGAACTTGTCCTGCAAGCACTCGATGGTCTTGAAGATCAGCCGATGGAAAAATGTAATGCGATGATTCGTGAGATGTTTTATCCGCCACCGCTTGGCAGAAACCCGCTGGGGCAAAAAGAAACGGTAAAAAAACTCACCCCCCAACTGCTTCGCGAACATCTTCAAAACCATCTTAGCCCCGACGGTACCATCATTGCAGCAGCAGGGAAGTTTGATTGGGATGAATTGCGGGAAGGTATCGAGGCTAACTTCGGTAATTGGCAAGGTATCGCTCCCCGTACTGTTGAAATTGACAAACCCAAAGATAAAACAATGCATGTTGAAAAACAGACTGCTCAGGTTCAAATCGCCCTTGCCTGGCCAGCAGCTACAATTAGAGATAAATACTATTATGCAGGAAGAATCGTCCAGATGATTCTCAGCGGGGGGATGGGATCTCGGCTCTTCGTCGAAGTACGCGAAAAGAGAGGGTTGGTCTATGCAATAGTAGCTCGCTATCACAGCTTGAAGGACTATGCAGGCATCTTCGTTTATGCTGGCACCACTCCACAACGAGCACAGGAAACGCTTACAGTAACCATAGATGTCCTCCAAAACCTGCAAAAGGGAATCGAACAAGATGCACTCTCTCGTGCCAAAACTCAATTAAAGAGCGCCTTGATAATGCAGGGCGAATCTACGTCCGCCCGAGCCGATGCATTGGCAGGAGATTTCTATCATCTTGGCAAATTGCGATCACTTGAGGAAATATCTGCTGCTATCGAAGCAGTTTCAATTAACGACGTTATGGAATATCTTCAGGTATATCCAGTAAAGAACCTCACGATGTTGACCATCGGGCCTGAAAAACTCGATAGCACCATACTACCTTGATGAAAAATAAATCTTTTGGAGAAGTTTCTTATGGAATTCAAACAGGCATCGCTTAAAAATGGTCTGACGATAGTAGCCGAGATAAATCAATCTGCTGCTTCACTGGCGATGGGCTTTTTCGTTCGCACCGGTAGCAGAGACGAAGAACCGGTTGAAAAGATCGGGGGGGTAAGTCACTTCCTCGAACACATGCTCTTCAAGGGTACTGAAAAAAGAAGTCCATTCGATATAAATCGCGAGTTCGACCAGATGGGGGCAGCATATAATGCCTTCACATCGGAAGAAAACACCGTATTTTACGCTGCTGTGCTTCCAGAGTTTCAAACCCAGCTGCTTGATTTGCTTGGTGATATGATGAGACCTGCCTTGCGAAAAGAAGATTTTGAAACAGAAAAACAGGTCATACTCGAGGAAATCGCACTCTATCAGGATCGTCCTCAACATCGACTTGCAGAAAAACTTATGGAATTACACTTCGGTAATCATCCGTTATCTCACAGCGTACTGGGAAAACCTGAAACCATCCAGTCGCTTACGCACGAAGATATGCTTACATACTTCAAACAACGCTACAGCCCGAGCAATATCACCCTGGCTGCAACGGGTAAGGTCGATTGGAACGCCCTTATTGATAAAGCAGATCAAACCTGTAGTCAGTGGGAAGATTACCCTGTCTCGAGAAAGACACCACCGTTGAATCCATCCTGTAAAAAGGAAAGCATCCTTGATGAGAAACTCCTCCGAGAGCATATCGGCATGATAAGCCCGGCTCCGAGCGCGCAGGATGAGTCGCGATATGCCGCTGCCGTTATGTCAACGATTATTGGTGACGTCACCGGTAGCCGACTTTATTATGCCTTGATAGAACCTGCCATCGCAGAAGAAGCCTCTTGCGTTTTCGAGCCAATGGACGGAACGGGCATATTTTATACCTTCATTTGCACCACCCCCGACAAAGCCGACAAGGCATTGCAAATTGCACAAGACGAGTATGCTAATTTCATCAAGAACGGACCGACCGAACAGGAAACCCTTGCTGCCAAGAACAAAATCGCTTCAGCCGCCACTCTCAAAGGCGAGTTGCCAATGGGCAGACTAACTGCACTGGGATTCGACTGGATTTATCGCAAGGAATACAAACCGCTGGCTGACGAGATTGAGCGAATCCTTGCTATTACGCCCGAGCAAGTCCATGAATTGGCAAGACAATATGACCTCAACAATGCTTCAATTCTCACGCTCGGGCCTGGAAAACAGGAATAAAATCCAAACACATAGGAAAACCCTCGCATAGCAAAGGGAATATCCGGTCTTGCGTGAATGCAAAACAGATCAGGAAATCGCTAATAAGCGCGTCACGGTCATGGGGTTGGGGCGCTTCGGTGGTGGGGTCGGCGTAGCACGCTGGCTGGCTAATAATGGGGCTCACGTCATCGTTTCCGATATCGCCCCTGCTGAGAAATTAGCAAACTCCATCGCTGCTTTAGACGGACTTGATATCGAGTTCCATCTCGGCTGCCATGATGAGAAAGATTTTACCAGCTGTGATTTGCTCGTGGTCAATCCTGCTGTACCGTTTGATTCACCATACCTGCAAATTGCCCGAAAAGCAGGTGTGAAAATCACCACCGAGATAAATCTCTTCCTCTCTCGATGCAAAGGGAAAATCATCGGGATAACCGGCTCTGCCGGCAAATCAACCACCGCCTCTATGATTGGTGC
>JAGHBS010000283.1 GCA_021160865.1 Planctomycetota bacterium
GCGATTAACAAATTAGGTGTTCCTGCTATTAGTTTTACTGCCAGCCAGATAGGTCTAATTACTGATGAAATGCACACTAAAGCCAGGATAAAACGCATTGACACCAAACGGATAAAGCAGGAACTGGATAAGGGTAAGGTTGTAGTTGTTGCAGGTTTTCAGGGCATTACCGAATCCGGCTCGATAACTACATTGGGCAGAGGTGGTTCTAACCTTACGTTGGTAGCCCTGGCAGCGGCACTAAAGGCTGATGTCTGTGAAAATTATACCGATGTTGATGGCATCTTCACAGCCGATCCGCGAATTGTCCCGAACGCACGGAAAATCGATAAAATTACCTACGATGAGATGATGGAACTCTCTTCGCTGGGTGCGGCTGTCATGCACAATCGTGCGGTGAGTTTTGCAAAAAAGTATGGCGTGCCAATTCATGTCAGAAGCAGTTTGCATAACAGGAAAGGGACTATGATCGTGTCTGAAACGGAAGAAATGGAAAAGATTGTGGTCAATGGAGCAGCCCTGAAGAAAAACCTTGCTATTATTACCTTGAAGGATGTTCCTGACAAACCCGGGATAGCAGCAGAGATATTTCATGAATTGGCGGCTGCTAATATCGTTATTGATGATATTATCCAGACCAGAACTACTCCAGGTAAAGCGACCATATCCTTCACGGTGGAATTATCCGACCTACCAAAGGCAAGAACGCTTTGTCGCCGAATCTGTAAGAAACTTGATGGAGCAACAGTTGAGTTTGAGAAGAATCTTGCCAAGGTCTCGGTAGTAGGGCTTGGTATGCGAGTGCATACGGGCGTAGCCGAGAAAATGTTCGCTGCCCTTGCCCAGGCGGGGATAAACATCCGAAACATCACAACCAGCGAGATAAAGATATCCTGTATCATTGATCGCACCCAGGGAGCTAAAGCGCTCCGAGTGGTTCACGATGCCTTTAAATTAGGTGGGAAGAAAAGTTAATCTCTTTGCCGCCCGAAAAATCATATAAACGAGTGGACGAAATCCGTTTGATGGGGATAAAGTCTTGTATTGAGAGGGATTAACCACGATGAAGAAACGTCGCCGTAAGGTCTCCTCTCAAGAGCGTCGTGTTAGGTATGCTGTTAGAAAATCTATCTACCTTTTAGCAGCGGCGGTAATAATAATTGGTCTCATCCTTGCTGATAGGGCAGGTCTGTTTGGCCTTGCCCCAAAAAGTGATTGGGAAAAATATCATAATAAACAATTCAAGGTCGTGCATATCGTTGACGGTGATACGATTGACGTGGATTGTCCCGATGGACGATTCAGACATACAAGGATCAGGCTGCTTGGTGTTGATACACCTGAAACGGTAAAGCCCAACACGCCCGTACAGTATTATGGTCCAGAAGCCAAGCGATTCACCGAACAACAAGCATACGGCAAAATTGTGACGCTAAAACTCGACCGTATGCGAACTCGTGATAGATATAACAGACTCCTTGCGTATGTAATTCTTCCTGACGGCAGAAACCTGAACCTTCAGATAATCGCACAGGGCTATGGCTACGCAGATCCGCGATTTGATCATCCCTTGAAGAGACAGTTTAAACTCGCTCAGGACGAGGCACGAAAGCATCTTCGCGGACTGTGGAAGGAGATTAGCGAAAACTCCTTACCTTACTATTATCGGGGCAAGATTAAACTTCCCTCTCAAGATAAAAAATTCTAAAACCACCACCTTTTGATGTGGATTTTCACAAGAAAAACCGATGTAATTAATAAAGCCTTTATAAATCCCATTCATGGATGTGTCTTGTTTCGCTATGGAAGGGCGTTATGTTGCGAGAGGAAAAAGGATTTTCAGGTACTCCTGATAAGCAACCTATTTTGAATACTTCACTTATAGGATTTCTCCTATTATCGTCTTTGGGTTTGCTTGCATTATCAGCAGCAGTGCTACTACCTGAGTATGTCAGGTATGTTCAGCTCCGTGCTGAGCGCGATTTACTCGCCTTTCAGGTCAGCTGCGATGAAAAACTTGCCCTCTACCATGACCGTACAATTAGAGCCGTTGAGAGTGATCCAATACTAATTAGCCGATTGTTAATTCGTTTGGGGAATTATCGTCCTGTTGATTGTAAGATTGCTGATGTTCAGCTGCCGACTAATTCTCTAATGCCCGTGGTAAAGATTCTTCAAGAGGCTCAAAATCCCCCCGATTTTTACCGTGGAAATAGGTTGTTATTGCTGGCAGGGCAATGGATAAAAAGGCCTTTTACGAACAGGGCTTGCATCATTTTTGGCTTGATAATGCTTTCGGCATCGGTGCTATTCTTCGGGAAATCAGGTGCTATAAGTCGTTATGTTAGTCAGCCAGGCAAGATTGATAATTACGCGAATCGCACAAGCACTATTATCCAACGATATAGGTTGAAACCTGCTGGAACAGTATCTTGGCGGGGCAAGTCATGGACCCGTAAAGCCCCTGCTATGAGGAAGGTATCGGTGGCGAAGACCTTTAACCCTGTTGGCAGAATGAAAATACCCAAAACGTATTCCCTATCTTAACCTTGTATGTGGCTGATGATGTGTATCAAAAGTGAGATTAGAGCAACAAGGAAAGTATTGTAAATAGTTACCCTAACAAGTCTGAGCGGATGGGATCGAGCATTTCACGCAATTTTTTAACGGCTTTTCGTTCTATCTGTCGTACCTGTTCCTTTGAGATTCCGAGTTGTTTACCAATTTGTTCTAAACTCTGTGGCTTGTCCGATGATTTCAATCCAAAATGTCCAGTAAGTACCCGGCGTTCCCTTGCAGATAGTTGCGCCAGCACAGTATCAATTGATTCACGCAGTTCCATCGGGGCATAGTCTTGGGAATCAGCCCCATTCGGATGGGCGAGTAGATCTATTTCTTCTTCGTTGACCGTTGTGATTTTGTCAACGCGATAACGTTCCTTAGGCACCGATCGTGCAAAGTTCTTCATAATTGCCCACGAGGCATAGGTAGAGAATTTAAATCCACGGGAATAGTCAAATTTTTCAACCGCTCGGATAAGAGCAACGTTTCCATCGCTGATAAGTTCAGCCAAACTTTGCGGACCATTATGAACGTGTTTTTTAGCGATGGAGACAACCAACCGAAGATTTGCTCGTATTATCTGGGATTTAATGGCGTCGGCTTGGGCAAGTAACCGTTCTATTTGTCGAAGTTTAGAAGATCGGGGATTGTTTGCATCCAACTCCTTTCTGAGCTGATCGGCACGATATTTTAGATAGTTGTATTTACGAAAGGCATCACGCTCCTGCTGAGGGGTCATCAATGGTATTTCATATAATGTACGAAGGTAAGGTGGAAGGTCGCCAGGTAGCCGATTAGAATTGCAAGTATTGTCTTGATAGGTATTTTCCTCTGATTTGTTTAGAATTATCTCATCGGCCCCGGGTAAGTCAAATTGCGGATTGTAAATATAATCGATTTTCCGCTCTAATAAGTGCTTTACTCGCATTTCATTAACGATACGATAGATGCTGCTGCGGGTTCGGCTGTATCGTTGAGCTAATACTCCTACAGATACCCCGTGCAGGAAGCAGCGGTAGATTATCTCCTTCGTTTTACTATCGATTCGACCAGAATGACTCGGGAAGACTGCCTTATCAGGGTTCTTTTGATCATAGTTGCGGATGGTATAACGAATAGTTTCAACGGCTCGGCCAATTTGCTTTGACAGATAACGACTGACCTCAATCAGTGAAAAATTCTTTTCATGGACCAACTTCTTTGCTCGCCGGATGATTTCTGCACGTTCAGA
>JAGHBS010000092.1 GCA_021160865.1 Planctomycetota bacterium
AAAGACGTTCGGACATTCTAAAGCGTTTACTAAAGGTTGCCAGCAAGGTCTTCGCTGAAAAAGGCTATCGTAAGATAACGATTGCAGAGATATGCCACCGTGCTGGCGCCAATATAGCAGCTGTCAATTATTACCTCCAGAGCAAAGAGAAGCTATATACCGAAGCATGGCGAGCTGCATTCAAGGCATTGATATCTGCATACCCACTGATGGAGGAGTTGACCCTACAGCCCCACCTGAGCAACGATTACGCGGACGGATACTCTCGTTCATACAAAAGGTTGCCGATTCGGAAAACCTCAAGTTCAGTATCATATACAGGGAATTAACCAATAGTACGGGTTTGCTGGTAGAAGCGATGGACGAATCGATCGAACCCATTTGCCGACAGATGAATCAATCGGTTAGGGAACCACTCGGACCCCGCGTCTCTGAACAGGACGTTCAACTTTGCCAGACGAGTATCATTGCCCAATGTATGCATCCGCTTATATACCTGCGACATCGAGAAGTGTTCCTCAAGCGCATGCCCCGAAAGACCTTGCCTTTATCAAAAATAGACATTGAGAAAATATCTCAACACGTCTTTCATTTCAGCCTGGCTGGTATCCAAGCAGATAAGGCATCGGATTGAAAAAGCAGATGAGGAGAATATGGAATAGGTTGATGAGATACTACTTTCAAAATAATTCGATAATTTATCGACGCTTACGCAAGCCACTACTGCGCCTGCCTGTATGCTTTGTCTGCTGCCTGTTATGGTCATGTGCGCCGAGGGGTGTTGAAGTCAACCCGCCGATTAAGTTACCTGAGAAGTTCTCCATTGAGGGTAATGCAAACTTACCTGATAAGTGGTGGCTTGCCTTCAACGATGCGAAACTAAATACCCTCATTCAAGAGGCTCTCCGAGACAATTTTAGTTTACGAACTGCATGGGCTCGTCTGGAGCAGGCACGAGCGGTGGCGGCTAAGAGCGGCTCATCATTGTTGCCAAGCGTGGAAGGAAGCGCAGGAGTCTCCAGGACTGTTCAGAAGTCCGCAGGATTTCCGCGTTTCTATAATACAGAGTATTCTCTTGGCATCTCTGCTTCATACGAATTAGACCTCTGGGGACGGGTGCGATCTGCCTATGATGCTGCCCGGCTTGATGTTTACGCCACCCAGCAAGACCTTCAGACAGCTGCAATTACGCTCTCGGCTGAAGTCGCCCGTGCATGGTATCGTCTTATTGAGCAACGAAAACAACTTCGACTCTTAGATGAACAACTTCAAACTAATGAGAAGTATCTCGACATTATCACTGCAAAATTCCGCAAAGGACAGGCCTCGGCAACCGATGTACTACAACAGAGGCAACTTGTCGAATCAACAAAGGCAGAGCGCTTCGTTGTTGAAGCCTCTATCAAGGTATTGGAAAGCCAATTAGCCGTTCTGACAGGTCGAAGTCCTGTAAATTTCTCTTTGGAAGTGCCCGAAACGCTACCTGAATTACCGCCGCTACCACAACCAGGCTTACCGGCAGAGTTAATCAGGCGTCGGCCTGACGTAAGAGCGGCTGAATTACGTCTCCAAGCAGCAGATAGACGAGTAAGTGAAGCTATTGCTAATCAATTTCCCAAATTGAGTTTGACTATCAGTGCTGAAACAACCGACGAGCAGATTCGCAACCTCTTCGATAATTGGCTGGCAAGCATTGCAGCAAATCTCGTCGCACCACTTTTCGATGCCGGCCAGCGCCGTGCCGAAGTCGAACGAACAAAGGCAGTCGTCTCCGAAAGGCTCAATTCCTACGGGCAGGTCGTTCTGACCGCACTAAAAGAAGTCGAAGACGCCCTGCAACAGGAAACCAAACAAGCCCAGTATGTCTGGAGTCTCAAACGTCAACTGGAAACCTCTGACAAAGCCACCCAGCAAACCCTATTGAACTATACAAAGGGAACCGTAGATTTTACACGCTACCTGACAACGCTACTTTCCCATCAGCAGCTACAGCGAAGATACTTAACAGCAAGACGAGATAGGATACTCTACCGCATTGATTTATACCGTGCCTTAGCAGGCGGATGGGAGCTGCCATCCCCGCCCCGTGCTAAACTTATCGGCAAATTACAATCTATTAAAAATCCTTCCTCAAAAAGCAATACAAGCCCGCTAAAAAGAGATTAGCCAATAGTAAATCGGGTCCGAAAGGAATGTAATTATGCTTTCAACCAATCAAAATGAAAACCTTGAAATAGCAAACGGGATGAATATCAGGACAACTCGACGATTCCTATACCGGCTATTAGCAGCCGGAGTGGCTTTACTCATTCTTGTAGTAAGTGGAGCGATCTCTTATTATTGGCTAACTCATAGACCAAAGGCTCATCGACGCCCCCCTCAGCCACAGGCCGCACTTGTAGAAATCGCTCCGGTACATTATCAAACCGAGCAAGTTACCGTCTCGGCAATGGGTACGGTAATACCAGCCAGGAGTATCGAACTATCGCCCCAGGTCAGTGGGAAAATCATCTTTGCAAGCAAAGACTTTATACCAGGCGGGATTTTCAAAACCGGCCAGATATTACTGCGGATTGACCCGCGAGATTACGAACTCATCGTCAAACAACAGGAAGCGGAACTTCAAAAACGCCGGGCTGAACTCAAGCAACGATCTGCGGAAATCACTCAGCGAGAAAGCGAAATCACCACTGCTGAGAGCAATTTGATGCTTGAGATGGGCAAGCAAGCGGTAGCCCGACGTGAATACGAATTACTCAGTAAGACCATTCGGCCGGAAGACAAAACGTTTGTTTTGCGCAAACCTCAATTGGAAGCAGCAAAAGCAGCCTGCGTAGCAGCCCGGGCGGCTAAACGCTCCGCTGAGGCGTTGAAGCAAATAACCCTTGCTTCAATATCTTCTGCTGAAGCTGCCTTGAAAAAGGCTAAACTTGACCTGGAACGAACTGTAATTCGCGCTCCATTCGATGCGGTCATTAAGGAAAGATTCGTGGAACTGGGTTCGCAGGTTTCGATTAACGAACGACTTGCTACATTAGTTGGAATAGACGAGTTCTGGATTAAAGTGGCTGTGCCTGTGGATGAGTTGAAATGGATATATATTCCTGGCTTCAATGCTGAAAAGGGTTCACGTGTTCGGGTTTATTACGAATCAGCCTGGGGACCAAAGGCATTTCGACAGGGGGTAGTTAAACGGCTTATGACCAATCTGGAACCCAACGGCCGGATGGCTATGCTATTGGTGTCGGTAAGAGACCCCCTTAATCTTCAAGCAGCAATTGGTAAGCGTCATCCTCTATTTCTGGATTCCTATGTTCGGGTCGAGATTGAGGGAAGGGCGTTGTCAAACGTTGCGAAAATTCCTCGCTCTGCCCTGCACAGCGGGAAGAATGTCTGGATTATGAAACCAAATAACACCCTTGAAATACGCCCCGTTCAGGTCATTCGGAGTGGTGAGGATTATGTTATCGTCGGTAAAGGTTTGCGCGAAGGTGAGCTGCTGATTACCAGCGACCTTGCTGCTCCGGTTGAGGGAATGCTACTACAAGCCTCTAAGAATTCCTCAAATAGCCCCAGAGCCGTTGATCATGAACGTAATACCTCTACTGCGAAGGAATAATAATGAAAGATCAACCTTCCCAACAAGAAAAGCGAGGTCCAATCGCCTGGATGGCAGGCAACTCAGTTGCTGCTAATCTAATCATGCTTGTATGCCTGATAGGTGGATTCCTTGCCCTTCGCAATATGAAACAGGAGGTATTTCCTGATATTCAGTTCGACGTAGTTGAGGTTTCTGTGGCATATCCCGGTGCTACACCTGAAGACGTTGAAGAGGGAATTATATTACCCATCGAGCAAGCGGTTGAGGACCTGGAAGGAATAGACGAAATTTCCTCAACCGCTCACGAAGGCTATGGCGTAGTATCCATAAAACTGCAAGAAGGAGTAGATGCAGAAAAACTCACCCAGGATATCAAAAGCGAAATAGACCGGATAACATCCTTCCCTGAAGATGCTGAAGAACCCCAAGTACGACTACTCTCACGCAAGCGGGAAGTGCTCACGGTAGCTTTATATGGTGATGTTGATAGGGTTGTTCTTCATGAATTAGCTGAGCAAGTTCGAGATCAGTTCATTCAAGACCCCGATATAACACAGGTGGACATATCCGGGTTGCCGCCGCTGGAAATTGCCGTTGAAATCTCGCAGGAAAATCTTCGCCGTTATGGACTTACCCTTGATGAGGTTGCCAATCGGATACGAAAGAACTCTCTCGACTTACCAGCAGGTGGATTGAAAACGAAGAGCGGCGAGATACTTATCCGCATCAAGGAACGCCGTGATTATGGCCGTCAATTTGCCCAATTACCCATCATCACCACTGC
>JAGHBS010000036.1 GCA_021160865.1 Planctomycetota bacterium
GTAATCTATAGCTATGGCTTGCTTCGCATCGGTAGCACGTACACCGAGACGGTTCAAATATGCGGCATCCGCTTGCCCGACCGACTTGAGGTTTCCAATTTCAAAAAGGGGCTTTTCGTTCAATCCGATAGCCCATACGTCTCGTTCGATCCACCTATCGAGAAACTCATAGAGCGAACTCATCAGCACATCGATTTGATAAAAAAGGTGCGTCAACAGCAGTTAGCGATATCTCCGGAGAAAAAGGATTCTAATCTGCTCGACAAACTAACCGTTGCCGAGGGTAATGCTCGGCAAATGCTTAATTTGCTTCAGCAGGTTGCCAATCTACGCACTCGGCTTAGCAGGCTGAAGCGTCAGCGACGGCAGCTACTAAGTAAACCTGCGAATCATCGCGACGAGAAGGAAATCAATCGGCTTAGTGAAGAGATTGAAGATACCGAGAGGTGGCTTGCAGATATTTATAAACCTGCCTCGAAGCACCTGATACTTGGTCTTGGAATTGCAGGGCTTAGCTTCCGTACCCCTACAGGCGAAACGATTAGATTGGTTACTGCTCCTCGAAAGGTTGTTCTAACGCTTTTACCAATTGGGCGGGGCAAGATCGGCACGACTGTCACGCCCAATACTACGACTTTTGCGGTGATTGATGATGAGAAAACCGACGTCTACACTGTCGATTCCAAGACAGTTTACGTACCTTTCGATACGCTTCAACAATTGTGCGATATGACCGAAAGGCGTGATGTAGAAAATCCATCAATTGTTGACCCTGCCCGATGCTCGCAGATTCAGATAAAAATTCGCAAGCCCTTTACTTCCAGACGGAAATTGATAGCCGTTCGCCAGAAGATTGATGCACTGTTGCATGATTATTTCAGGAATCATCCTGATGCCGTCGATGTTTCACCAATTGTGCAAACATGGTACGAGAAGTTAGCCCAATTTATCGGACCTTTCGAGAAGCAAAGGACGCTGATAACGACGATGTTCGGGATAATCTCCTTTGTCGCGGTGCTATTAATCTTTGCAATTTTTTATATGATTGTGGTTCAGAAGACACGAGACATCGGCATCATCCGTGCCGTCGGTGGTTCAGCAGCGGGGATAGCGCAGATATTTTTAGGCTTCAGCATCGCTACTGCTGTTATCGGTAGCGGGGTGGGCTTGCTTGGTGGGTATTTATTCGTCCATTACATCAATCGGATTCAGGATTGGATAGCAGCGTGGTTTGGATTCCGCGTCTGGCAGCCTGATGTGTTCTTGTTCGAGAAGATTCCTAATCAGGTTGATCCTGCAACAGCAGCGGTAATAGCCGTTTGGGCGATTGCATCAGGAGTAGTTGGAGCGCTTATTCCAAGCGTAATGGCAGGTGTGGCTGAACCGGTTGAGGCAATACGGTATGAATGAGATTAATCCCATTTTATTGTTGATGATAGGATTGATAGCCCTTGCGGTAATAATTGCGTGGGGCTTGACGATTCGTGTATCAGTACGGATTGCTCGACGAGTGAAGAGAAATCCAAAACGCTGGGGGATAACCGCCACTATCGCAGGACTGATAATTATGGGTATAGGATACCTTGCTTATACCAAAAGACGCTCGGCGGGATTGTGGATAATCCTTCAGGTTCTGACGATTGGGGCAGTATTTTTATCGGCATGGTTATTTTTACCAAAGGTGCTGGGCATAAGGTTATGGATAGACCTGCTTTTGTTGGTAGGTGAATTGTTGTTATTGCTATTACCGATATCAGTCCTTGCAGGTTTGCCTCGACGGATACCTGCGTTGTATTCAGGCAAGCAAGTAAGGGGAATTGCAAAACGAAAGGCTGATTCGACTACACACGGCGACGGTGGTGATGTGATTCTTCGAGCAAAAAATCTTCATAAGAGTTATTACCTTGGCAAGCAGCGGCTTGATGTTCTAAAAGGGGTGAGTATGGCAGTTGAACGGGGGCGGTTCGTTGCGATCGTAGGTGCATCAGGCAGTGGTAAGAGTACACTATTACACTTGCTCGGCTTGCTTGATTCAGCTGATTCTGGCGAGGTTTCCATCGATGGGATTGGTGCTTCTACACTAAGAGCGGATGAGCGGAATTATATTCGTTGTCGGTATGTCGGTTTCGTTTTTCAGTTCTATCACTTATTACCCGAACTTAACGTATTGGAAAACGTGATGCTACCGGCGATGACGGGATGTTCAGTGGTCAAATGGTGGTCTTATCGCCGGGATGTTCGTAAGCGTGCAGCTGAGATACTCGATAGGATTGGTCTAAAAGAACGATTAAACCATCGGCCAATGGAATTATCGGGCGGTGAACGGCAACGGGTTGCTATTGCAAGGGCACTGATAAACTCACCAGAGGTGCTTTTGGCTGATGAGCCAACAGGTAATCTTGATAGCAAAACCGGTAAGCAAATTATGGAATTACTAAAGCAGTTGAATCAGGAAGGTCAAACCATTGTGATGGTCACGCATGAACAAACTCTTGCTCAGGCTGCTGATAAAATACTGTACCTATCTGACGGTCGATTGAAATCGCAATAAAAGTAGTTAAAAATGTTCGAGGATTATTGTGTTGAATAGAGGTGATGTGTGATGAAGGTATGGATTAATGGCGAACTGGTAGATAAGTCTCAAGCAAGTGTATCGGTGTACGATCACGGTTTACTTTACGGTGATGGCGTTTTTGAGGGCATCCGTGTATATAATGGTAAGATTTTTCAATGCGATGCCCATATTGATAGGCTCTTTGCATCGGCTGCCGCCATTCGTTTGAAAGTTCCCTATACGAAGGAGCAGATTGTCGATGCGATGGAGCAAAGTGTCTCTGCTAATGGAATAGTGGACGGTTATATTCGTCTGGTTATAACTCGTGGGGTTGGTACACTTGGTCTAAATCCCTTCAAATGTCCTTCGCCTGTAGTATTTGTCATTGCGGATCAGATTGCGATATATTCGCCTGAAATGTATGAGAATGGTCTGGATGTAATCATCGCCAAGACTCGACGGATCTCGCCTGAAATGTTCCCACCAAGCGTTAAAAGCTGTAATTATCTCAATAATATCATGGCAAAGATAGAGGCTATCGATGCAGGTGTTCCTGAAGCCATTATGCTCAATGCCGCTGGTCAGGTCGCAGAAGCCACCGGCGATAATGTCTTTATCGTCTCCGATGGCGTGATTATCACTCCCCCTGTAGAAGCAGGTATCCTTGATGGTATAACACGCAGAGTGACGATAAAGCTTGCAAAGGAACTCAATATCCCCTTGATAGAAAGGGCTATCGAGGTTGACGAACTCTACAATGCTGATGAATGTTTCCTCACAGGCACAGCAGCTGAGATAATCGCAGTGAGAAAGGTTAATGATAGGGTCATCGGTGAAGGTAAGGCAGGTCCCATCACGCTAAAACTATTAGAGGCATTCCGCAATTTCATCCGCTCGGAGTGTGGTGGATAAGGTATGGCAGGGAAGTGAATTCGGCTGATAAATCTCTTGAGGAAGGCAATTCCGATAAATCCCCTAAGGGGAAATTTACTCTTTCGATAATTGTACCGGTCTATAACGAACGTGATACCTGGCGGGAAACGTTTGAACGCCTTCGGGCAGTTGACCTTGGGGGCGTGGAGAAACAAATTATTTTCGTGGACGATTGCTCGACCGATGGTACACGGGAGCAACTTCTTGAACTATCCAAGCAGCAAAGAGATGTAATTGTAGAGTTTCACGAACGGAATCGTGGTAAGGGGGCAGCTATCAGGACGGGATTATCAGCTGCAAGTGGCGATTTCGCCGTTATTCAGGATGCTGATCTCGAATACGATCCTGCAGACTTTCCTTTTCTTCTTGAACCGCTACTTGCGGGCGAGGCTGATGTTGTTTATGGCAGCAGATTTGCCTCACGCATTGGTAGCAGGGGCAGATTGATAAACTACCTGGCGAATCGTTTTCTCACCTGGCTTAGCAATTTGACGACGGGGCTGAAACTTACTGATATGGAAACCTGCTACAAGATGTTCCGTTTATCGGTGTTGAGAGAAATTGACCTCAGGGAGGATCGATTTGGTTTCGAGCCCGAGGTCACCGCCAAGGTCGCGGGGCTTGGGGTTAAGATTTGTGAAAGGCCGATAAGGTACTCACCACGAAGTGCAAAGGAGGGTAAAAAAATCGGTTTATTTGATGGGATAGAGGCAATCAAATGCATATTCAAATATCGTCCGTCAAGGAGACGACGGGCTGGTACGAGGGATTGAACATTGTTGTTCTAATGGTGTTTTGAGGAACTTATTTCTGAAATCAACTTCGCCAATTTTCCCTTCTTGTTTGTAAAAATGTTCACCATCGGGTGAGATTATCAGCATTGTCGGCGTTCGAGTTACCCCGTATTTCTTTGCCCAATTAGCTGATTTATCAAGCACCAGCTGAACGGTAATAAAGTTCCCATCTTTTATCGCCTTTTTATTGGCAGGTTTTGCAAGCGTTTTGGAGACCATCCATCTGTCTTCTGCGCTTGGTGGTGATGAGCAAACGAAAACGAGTACTTTATGATTCTGCTGCTTCGCCTGTGATAACGCAGCGGATAAGTCATTAGGCCAACCTAACTTCGGTGGCTGCCACTGGATAATCACGATAATTGTTGCTGCGATTAATATTGCTATGATAAATCCCCGTTTAACCCAGCGGTCGGTGGATGACCTTGGTTTGTTGGTTCCATTTCCAGAATTGTCCATCGTCAAAAATCCTTATTGTAAGATTATTTCAAAGTATATTCATCGATAGGGGCTTATACA
>JAGHBS010000151.1 GCA_021160865.1 Planctomycetota bacterium
GAACCTTACTTATAGGTTCAGCCGGCGGGTTCGCATCGGGTATCACCGGTGCTACGTTGGATGCCTCGGTACGAAGTGCCATGGTGGCTGCCAAAGTTGCCGATAAAGCCCTCAAAAGCAATCGTTGCCAGGAAACTCTTGCCGATTTCAAAGACCAATGGCGGGATGATATCGCGGATCGTATCCGTCCCTTCACTACACCGCTACGAATGATTCTCCCGATGGCCTGATCGAATAAGATGATTGCTGCCAGACTCGCCCGGGCGCTGCTGTTCGGGGAAAATATCTAATCGATTAGTCCATTTGTGCGTGGATACCACCTTCCAGGCGGATAAGAAAATTTCTTGCCCCGTCTTATATGATTTCGCAAACTTTCTTGCCTGCCTTTACCTCGATGACCTTGCTTGCATCACCGCGTCTTACATGAACGGTGATATCTTCGTCGCAGGAAACTTCTACCTCAGCAGGGGTATCAAGAGAATCCCTTTCTTTGCAAATCAGATTGACCCTTCCGCACTTACCGAATTTCAAACCACTGATGCCGTGTTCTTCTGTCAGACGTATCTCCCAGGTAATCTTTTTTGCAGGAACATCAATTTCAATGCCGAGGATATTTTCAATCAGCATTGCTATTGGTCCCAGGCCAGTCCAGCCGACGAAATCTCCTCTGACAATTTCACCGTTATAAGCAGTCAAGCCCGGCTTATCGTCTTCGGGACAGTAGTTTTCCCACAAGGTATTTGGCTGATAGTTGTTGTAGGTTCGGGCAAGAACGGCAAGGTATTTCATAGCGATTGCATGGGCTACGTCTGCCTTGTCAGCTTTTGTCAATCCACGAGTAATCATGTAATTTGTAGGTGCCCAGACTCCGCCCCGCCAATAAACCCCCTCGGGAGAATAATTCGGATCATCGGCAGATAGCGAAGGCACTGGCGTGTGGCGATTGAACTCTCGCTCATCGAGCAGGTGCTTTACCAAAGCGTCCCTTCGTTGTTCATTGCAAATCCCTGCCAGTAATGGCCAGAAGCCAGCTGCAGTTTTGGAAGCAACAAAATTCATCGGCAGCATTCGGTCATGATAGAATTGCGTCCTTTGGCACCATAATTCGTTGTTAATCAGTTGGGCGGTTTGATCTGCTCTTTTCAGCCAGTATGCTGCTCGTTGCTCATTACCGAGTACTCCATGCATTTTGGAGAGCATCTTGAAGGATAGTACCATCTGGCAGGATAAATCAATCCAATCAAAGAATTTTCCTGCATCAGGAAAACGAGGCGTGCGGGGTGAATCATCCATTCCCGACGAGCCACAATCCGCAAAATAATATAACTGGTAGTTGCTACTTGAATGTCCGAGGTCATCTTCATTTGTATCTTTGCTGGTTAATTTTCGATGAGGCGCGGTGAGGCGATTATTATCAATCCAGTCCATTAGTTTTTCGATGTGTTTTATTGCGTGTTCGAAGCGAGAATTATCGCCCGTTGCAAGATAGTACTCCCACTCTGCCCAGGCAAATAGGGGCGGATTGATGCGATTTGGCCAGGGTTCACTGCCAGTGTCTAAATCATACGCCATCCCGATGTAACCATCATCTCGTTGCAGGTCGTAAAAATTGTCTAAACTTTGAATCCCAGGAAATTGATCGGCAGCATATCGGCAAAATAAACTCATAAAGCAGGTATCCCAGACCCATTGTCTATTTCCTTCCGTGTCGAACCCTGCATCCATGTGCCTTCTGCCGTTTTTGCTCGTTTTTATGCGTTTGGCGGCTAATTCCCATGCCTTATAGTAAAGTTCAACCAGGTCAGGGTGATTGCCAAGTATGGGCTGAGGTAGATTGGAGAAGTCGATTTCCATTGGCAATTACTCCTTCTTGATTGCAACGTTCAAAATTAGAAAATGACTTTCTCGAAATTAGCGAGCATATTCGATAGTTACAACCTGGCTATGCGGTTTTAGTTTTCTATCTTCGGCGGTTTGCTATTTTCTTCCGGGACAATCGCTGCTGCAATGAGGTAAAAGATTAGCAAAGGGAGAAAGCCTGTAAGTAAACACAAAAGCACATAGATTAACCGTAAAATTGTAGGGTCAATTCCGATAAACTCACCAAGCCCGCCTAAAAAGCCCGATATCATCTTGTTTTTCTTCGAGCGGTAAAGTTTCTTCATGGTCAGTTCCCGGTAGTATTTTGTTGAGACGAGGTATTACCTGCCAGGCCGATTTCATCTGCGACTTCTCGCATCGCCATTATGGTATCGGTTATCAGGTCGGATAAATCTACACCAAGCATTTCAGCCCCTTTTTCGATAACGCTTCGATTTACACCAGCAGCGAATGATTTGTCTTTCCACTTCTTCTTGACCGACTTTGCCGTCAGGTCCATTACACTTTTAGAAGGCCTTACGAGGGCAACTGCAGCAATCAAGCCGGTCAATTCATCTACCGCGTAAAGCGTCTTTTCCATCAGGCTAATTGGTTCCACATCATTGAAAAGTCCCCAGCCATGCGAGACAACAGCACGGATATATTCTTCAGGCCAGTTATGCTCTGTGAGTATTTCCTTCGCCTTTTGACAATGCTGATCGGGGAATTGCTCGTAGTCGATGTCGTGAATCAGCCCGATAATGCCCCATTTTTCTTCATCTTCACCTGCCTTGCGAGCAAAGTATCGCATAACAGCTTCAACGGCTAATGCATGTTTTATCGCCCGCTCGCTGCTGTTGTATTGTTTCAGAAGTGCCATTGCCTCATCGCGTGTCGGAGTATTTGTCGGCATCTTTTTACCTCCCAACCTTATTAAAAGTGGATTATATACACAGTGCATTCAACAGGGGAAAACCGTATTTAAAAAAGATTTATAGCAATGATGAAGCAAACTTCACCATCGCTGGACGATTTGGTCTTCAAAAATAGCCCGCCATTGAGTTTCTCTGGATTCCTTTTCTTGATTAGTCTTGTGAATTCATTGATTCCGACTCCAAACCTGCAGGATAAACGAGCCGCCTTCCCGTCAGGGAAGCGGTATATTCAATTTAGAAGAGTGCCGGTAAGCGTTGTTTTCCACTCTTGCGACCTGCCTATCTGTGTCTTGCTGACAGGCAGGCTGCGGCTGGGGTGATGATAATGGGGTGCATGAATTAGAAATTGGAGCAGCATCAGATTCTAATTGTGCTTTTGCCGCCTGCGTCTCAAGAATATGCTAACTGATGTAATGCTCAGCAAGGTTAGTGTCGTCGGTTCAGGTACGGTTATGACGAAACTATCGGCTACATCGAGAAAATATCCATCGCCGTTCAGGTCTTTGTAGTACTTTGCTGTTACCATTGGCCCGTCAACCTCTACGAGCAGGAATCCCGAACCCGAGCGATAGCCTCCCGTACCCACGATAGCCTGGAGGGTCGTATTATCACCTTCGGGTCGGCTTACTACGTATGAGTGCAGGTCGCCGCAGAAATAGGCATCGACACCGTGGGCAACTAATCTGTGGAAATCGCCTGCATGCCCCGGCGTGTGGCCAAGTACGAAGATATGCTCAAAGCCCTCATTTTCGGTTTGCGTGAGGATCTCTTCGAGCCAATCTTTATTAACCCAGGTCTGGTTCGTCGGCCAGGTCGTACTACCGTCTGGATTCGTATCCCACTGATCGCACGAAGCAATTATTCGGGTGTTGCCGAAATCGACGTAATAGTTCAACCCCTGCTCGCCTGCAGGGCCATTATCGGGCAGGTACGAAAAAGCACTTTGCCATACCGAGCGGGGACAGACCAGCGGGCGAATGTCACGATTCCCGGGTACCATGTATCGTGCCCCATCGAAGGCGCTGGTAAGTTCATTCCACTTTGCGAATTGTGCAGTTTGAGACGATCCATGAGGCCCGCCAGTTCCACCGTGGACTAAGTCTCCGCCGCAAAGGAACACTTGCGCTCCGAGCGTCTTCATATCGCGGACCATCTCATCAAGGTACGGATTGACCCCGACGTTGCCGCTCATGCTACAATCGTCGTCCTTTGTATCAGCAGTCATTGCGAATCGAAAAGCCGCTGACACCCGCGTATCCGAAATCGCAATAATTGCCATAATCAATAAAATAGCCAGGATAAACTTTACGATAACATTTTTCTTGAGCATTCGATTACCTCCTATCGATGCAGATACAAGGTCAAACTATTCCAAAAATATCAAAAAACCTCCATCTATCCATGCACCGGGTCTTAGCCCGGCATTGCCATTGGCTTACAACACGTCTTCTGCTCACTCTGAAGGTTTCTATTATACCATTATAGACGCAAAGATTCATCTCGAGTTCCATAGGGTAGGAATTTTTGTGCTATTGCGCTATCATGCATCTTGTAGCAAGGTTTCGATATGAGTGGTTACCGCTGCCGAGAGACCTGCCAGATTGTATCCCCCTTCAAGCAGAGAAACTATTCGCCCATTTGCTGACGATTTTGCGATGTCTATCACAATTTTTGTCAAGTGGCTAAAACCTTTATCGGTGAGATTGAACTCACCGATCGGATCGTCCTGCCGGCTATCGAACCCCGCAGAGATGATTATTAGTTCAGGTGAAAAATCTTTCATCGTCGGCACTAATCGCTCCATAAAAGCGCCGATGATTTCCTCATCGCCCGAACCTTTCGGGAGCGGGCAATTGATGTTTGTTCCTTTCCCAGCACCTTCGCCGATTTGGTCCTCGTAGCCCAAGTGAGTATAGGGCATAGGGTAGCGCCCCAATTGATGGGTCGAGAAGTAGAATACCGTTGGGTCTTCATAGAAGATTTCCTGCGTGCCGTTGCCGTGATGGAAGTCCCAATCGACGATGAGTATCCGTTCCAATCCGTGTACTTTCTGGGCATGCTTGGCTGCCAGGGCAGCATTGTTGAATATGCAAAATCCCATTCCTTCTGAGACTGTTGCATGATGGCCAGGCGGGCGGATTGCACAAAAGGCGCTGTTGACCTCACCGGTACAGACGGCATCGACTGCCCGGATTGCCCCACCCGCTGATAATAATGCGATTTCAAAGGATTTCGGGCAAATATTTGCATCACCCGTGCCAGTTGATAATGCAGTTTTACCTGAAGCGGTTTCCCTGCAGACCAATTCGACATAATCGGGGCTATGAACCGCAAAGAGATCATCTTGCGAGATGAACTCAGGAGCGATATGGACGAGTTTGCCCCAAAGTCCAGTCTCTATAAGTCGCTTGTATATTGCAGTAAGCCGGCTTGGTGATTCAGGATGTCCCCGCCCGGGATCGTGTTCGAGGTATCTTGCATCAGTCAAAAATCCTACCCTTGCCATTCTCATCAATCCTCACCGCATAGGTCATCGTATAAATAAGCGGCTGCTGAATAGTTAGGTGAATAACGCCTCTACGAAGGTATCGGGGTCGAATGGTTCAATGTCTTCATATTTTTCCCCGATACCGACGAACTTCACTGGTATATTCAGTTCATCCCTGATTGCTATAACGATTCCCCCCTTGGCAGTACCATCGAGTTTTGCGAGGAAAATTCCCGTAACGTCCACGGCTTCGGTGAAGACCTTTGCCTGGTTGATTGCGTTCTGCCCGGTGGTGGCATCGAGTACCAGTAAGAC
>JAGHBS010000014.1 GCA_021160865.1 Planctomycetota bacterium
GAAAGGATGACATGGAAACCGCTCTTGAGCGACGCGCCCCGGCGGGTGCAGTTCCTATCTGGGAACTTGAGTTTCACTTGTGGAACAAGGTTTCCAAGCGCCATGCTATTTTCGGTGAGGAGTTTACAAAATTAACTAATGCGGAGCAGGAAAAGGCTATCAGAACTAATGCAGAGGTCATATTTGAGGTTTCACGGGATTTGCACTTTTCAGCTGTAACCGTGCCTTGTGGTTTTTGGGAGATAGCCCCTGGACAAATGGCATATTATACCCTGCCTGAAGATGCGCGATACCGACAGGTACAGGCTTTGCACAGAGATGCACCTAAGGATTTTATGTTGGTTGCAATTGTCAGTGCTGTGATGAGTATCCCATCAGCAAGTGAGTATGTCGAGTTTTCCTACAAGTTGTTCGATGCCCCTGATGAGATTGATCAGCGAGCAAGGGATACATTGAAGCAAGGCTTGGAGGTGGCGAGACGATTTGCCGATTGCGGGGTTGAGGCGATCTGCACTGCTTCGGATATAGCCGATAATCGGGGGCCATTCTTCAATCCTGAACAGATGAAGCGATTTATTCTTCCATATCTTCATGAATGGGCAGAGGAGATCAAGGCAATGGGACTTTATGCAATCCTTCATTCTGATGGTAACCTCATGCCGGTAATTGATGAGATTGCCGATAGCGGTATCGATGCCTTACAGGCGATTGATCCGGTGGCAGGGATGGATATGCAAAAGACCAAAGACGCTGTCGGTGGCAGGATTTGCCTTTGCGGAAATGTTGATTGTGGTACGCTGGTAAGGGGTAAGCCTAAAGATGTCTTCGAGCAAACGAAGCAGCTGCTTATGAGTTGCAAAGATGGTGGAGGATTGGTGCTTGGTGCGTCCAATGCCGTTCAGCAAGAAGTACCTGCGGAAAACTATCTTGCTATGATTCGAGCATGGGAGGAATTCGGCAGGTACTGATACTGATATGATTGGCACGCCGCCAAAATCTTTGTTTCGTCAGGTTGAGTTAATGAAAGATTGCTGGTTGCGATTATGTTTTGCATGGAGGCGGTGTCTCGTAATCATATATAATTTTTGCAAAATAACCCCTTGCAATTAAAGATAATCATGATATATTATAATTGTTAGTGCGAATGAGTAGTACAAAATATGTATTGTCTTGAGTAGAGACGTTAGCCTTTCTGGCTAGTTTTGTGAACTCGGGTTTTGAAAGGCATTTCAGTAAGGTAGTTTTATGAAAGGACTTATGATGAAAAAAGTAAGGGTTTTTCAAGGTAGGTATTTGAGCGGTTATAGCCGTCGGAGAGGAGTTGGTTTTACACTGGTAGAGTTGTTGGTTGTGGTAGCTATCATAGCCCTTTTGATTTCCATCCTGTTGCCATCACTTCAAAGGGCTAAAGAGGAGGCACGTGTGGTAGTTTGCAAGACAAACCTCAAGGGGCTGGGACTTGCCTTTGTACAATATGCCAACGAAAACAATGATTGGTATCCTGCAGGAGCAGCCTTCGGAGGCGACCCACCCACTTGGGATGGTATTCTCAAAGAAGGTGGTTATTTCGATGACATCGCGCTCTTGAAATGTCCCAGCGATAAGTTGTTTCGTGAGGAGGTATATTATCCGCGATCTTATGCAATCAATCTTGATGTAACATGGATGGGTCCAGGCGCATGGGGAGACGCAAACGGGTACGATCCTTACATACCTCCATTTCCCTGGCCCGGTTGGGTCCATAAGATAACGGACGTAGAGGTACCTGCTGATACTATCCTCCTGGCAGATCAGTGGATATCGTGGTACTACGGTTCTAGTCCTGTACCAGGTAGGTATAACGTCTATCGTGGCTGTGCGGTATTCTGGTACTCATGGCATGGGTACGACAATACGTATCGCGGGGTAACTTACAACCACAGAAGTAAAGATTCGGCGAATTTCTTATTCTGTGATGGACATGCGGCGACGCTGTCTAAAGATGACCCCAATGTCCAAACTACCACCAGCGAGGATCCGGACGCAGAAGACGCGGGATATTACTGGAAACGTGTAAAAGAATAGTTATGACCCCTAATACCAGATACTTAAAAACTACCTGGGTAAAATTGTGTTACGAAAAGGCAGTTTTTCCTCCCAAAAATCAGGTAGGGTGAAGAAAGTTGATGGGTGATTAAAATGCAATAGCAGGGATGTATAGTTTCCACCGAAGGGCATATTTCTAAGGGAAGTTGTAGGAAATATAGGATGGAATCGATTAAACGTTTGTTATTAGGAATAGGTCTTGATAATGAAGATGGGCACGTCCGCTTGACTCATGGAGAGAATTTTTATATCATTGGTGGAAGTAAAGAAACCCACGAAGTTATGCAGGAAAAGTTCATACGATTTAGTGAAAAACTTAAAGACAAAGGCAAACGGCTGGAGCAGTTAAGGAAGGAGGAGTTTTTTGAATTAGCTGATGAGTGCGATATGAATATCATCGTGACGGATGATGTTGATTGGTCTGATGCCGAAGGGAGAAGATGAGTTAGGTAGGGGGAGACGGGTTTAAAGCAGATATTTTTATTGTGTTACTACCCGCGAGATGCTGAATATCGGAAGTAACATTGCAACTGCAACGCCACCGACGACCATACCCATTATCATAATCATAGCAGGTTCGATAAAGTTTGTAGTCGTCTTTATAGCGATTTCCAAATCCTGTTGACAGAACTTTGCCAGTCGATCCAGTACTGCTCCGAGTTTCCCCGTTCGTTCGCCAGCACTTATCATCTGAGATACGTTTGGTGGGATGAGGGGATATTTACTCAATTCTTCCGAAAGGCTTGAACCTTCCTTGACCTTGGCTGCAACCTTCCGCCAGATATCCGCATAGAAGATGTTTCCGGAAACTTCAGCCGTTATCTCTAATGCGTCGAGCAAGCCCACGCCTGAATCTACTATTGTCGAGAGTGTCTGGAATGATCTTTCGAGTATCCTCTTTCGAAACATCTTACCGAGGACAGGTAAATTAATCTTTATCCGATCAAGCATCATTTTCCCGCTGGGGCTTTGGAGATAAAAGTATATCCCTGCTGTGATGAGGATTAGCACCGCCAGCACAGCCGACCAATTGTTGACGAGACCATTGGATATTCCAAGCAGTATTCGTGTTGGCAATGGTAATACAGCCCCTTTGCTGGCATATATCTTTTCGAACCTCGGTAGGATAAATATAAGCATAATGATTACAACGGCTACGCAGAAGCAAAGCAAGCCTATCGGATAGGCAACGGCTCCCTTGACCTGTCGTCTTATGCGATACTGTTCGTCGAGGTAGTGTGCGATTCTCTGAAGCATCTTGCCCATTGTCCCTGAGGCTTCCGATGCCTTGACCATCGAGATAAAAAGCTTGCTAAAGATTTTCGGATATTTACTCAAAGCGGTAGAGAACTCTACCCCACCTTTTACCTGATTGGATATGTCAATAACAACGTTGCGGAACTCTTCACGTTCTGCTTGCTGGGCGATGCAGTCCAGTGCGTCGGGTAACGAGACCCCCGTTTCGACCATTACAGCCAATTGATTGGCGAAGAAGATGATTTCCTCGTGACGAGCATGGGTTTTGTTGGAGTTTGCCTGCGATGCCTCCGTGGTAGATGATGTTTGTTCATAGAGACTTATAATGACATTTCCTTGTTGATGGAGAAGACGCGACGCCTCGGCCATATCATTGGCTTCTATTACACCGCTGTTAGTAATGCCATTATTGTTCCTGACATGGAATACAAATCTTGCCATCTTGTTTGCCGCTCCGTGTGGATTTCTATGCTGTTAATGCTCTTATCATCTTTTCTTGATCTTCAGCATTTATAATAGCCTCTTCGGGGCTGATGTGTCCGGCACGGGCAAGTTGCAGAATGGATTCGTCCATCCGTTGCATACCCATATTTTTGCCTGTTTCGATCATTCCACCGATGAGGTGGGTTTCTTTATCGCGTATTGCCCTTTGTATTGCAGGAGTGGCAATCATAATTTCAGCAGCAGGTATCAAGCCGCCGGTTAGCCTATCGTGGAAGAGTTTTTGACAGATAACGCCTCGGAGCGTATTAGAGAGTTGGATTCGTACCTGTCCTTGCTGTTCGGCAGGGAAGACATCGATAATTCGGTCGATTGTTTGAACAGCCGTAGATGTGTGTAGTGTTGCCAGTATTAGGTGTCCGGTCTCTGCTGCTGTGAGTACTGCCGAGATAGTTTCCAGGTCTCGCATTTCTCCGATGAGTACGACATCGGGTCGTTGTCTGACAATATGCCTCAATGCTGAGGCAAAGCTCGGCACATCTACTCCGATTTCCCGTTGCTCTATAATGCTTTTTTCATGGCGGAAGATATATTCGATTGGGTCTTCGAGTGTGACGATGTGATAATTGTAATGCTGATTCATATATTGTATCACTGCTGCTAAGGTGGTGCTTTTGCCACAGGCTGCTCCACCAGTTACCAATACTAAGCCATGTGGCAGTTTAGCAAAGTCAATTATCCGTTTGGGAAGTCTTAGTTGCTCGAAATCAGGTATCTGGTGAGGTATATACCGAAGGGCTGCTCCAATTGTTCCACGTTGGCGATGGATGTTAATGCGAAAGCGACCCTTTCCGCGCTTCCCAACTGCAAAATCAATATCGCCATATTCGTTTAGCCGTTTGGACTGCTCATCGGTCAATAAGGGGAAAAATATCTCTTCGATGTCAGATGGTTTTACCGGCTCGGTACCAATTAATCTCATTCTACCAGCGATCCACGCTGCTGGTGGTACACCGGGGGTTAGTACTATATCGCTTGCACCGATTTCCAGGACGATTTCGAAAATTTCGTCAATGTTCTTAATCATCATTTTTATTGTTTGCGTTTGCATCTCCATGCTGATTATCTCCAATCAAGCAGCCGTTACACGGAATACCTCTTCGATAGTTGTGATTCCTGCTTTTACTTTTTCCATGCCATCTTGCCTGAGAGGTTTCATTCCGCTCTCGAGTGCTATTCTTCTTAGCTCGTTGACATTGGGCGAGGCGGTAATGTAGTCCCGCATAGCATCGTCCACAATGAGTAATTCGTATATTCCAATCCGTCCGGAATAGCCTGTATTTCTACATTTCTTACATCCGACGCCGTGATAGAATGTTTCGACCTCTCCGACGAGACGTTCGACAATTCGGCGGGTGCTTATCGGGGGATCATAAGGTTCCTTACAATTCGTACATATCTTTCGTACCAGCCGCTGAGCCATGACGGCTACCATAGAGGCTGCTACAAGGTAGGGTTTTACGCCGATATTAATTAGACGAGTGATTGAGCTGGGGGCATCGTTGGTGTGTAGCGTTGAGAAGACAAGATGGCCGGTCAGGGCGGCTTGAACGGCGATCTGGGCAGTCTCGGCATCGCGAATCTCGCCGACCATGATTATGTCTGGGTCCTGACGAAGCAACGCACGCAACTCGGTCGCAAATGTAAGACCAATTCGCTCGTTTACCTGAAATTGATTAACCCACGGTAGTTTGAATTCGATAGGGTCTTCTATGGTGCAGATATTAATCTCATCATTGTTAAGTTCCTTCAGAGCGCTGTAAAGTGTGGTGCTTTTTCCACTACCAGTAGGGCCGGTTACTAAAATGATTCCATTAGGGGAAGATATAACCTTACGCCATTGTTTTAGCGTTTCATAATTCAGCCCCAGTTTTTCTAAGTTGACCAAAACGTTATTGTTATCAATAATTCGGAGTACAACTTTCTCACCAGCCTTTCCGTTAAGCGTTGAGACGCGAAGATCAATAGGACGAGACTTCATTACAACATGAATGCTACCATCCTGAGGCAGTCTGCGTTCGGATATATCAAGACCGGCCATTATCTTAATCCTGCTGACTATTGCGGGAAGGAGTTTGTACGGTAGGCGCATTTTTTCATATAATCTGCCGTCAACTCTGTACCTTACCCGCAGCATTCGCTCGTCCGGCTCGATGTGAATGTCAGAGGCACCTTCATTGATTGCATTTGAGATAAGATAATTAACCATGCGGATTACCGGTGAATCGCCTGCCACTGCTTCTAAATCAACCAATTCCTCGACATTGTTTTCGACCAGGGCAATTTCACCGGCATCTATTTCGTTGACGATATCGTCGATGACAAACACATTAGCCTGGGGGAGGTGCGTTTCAAGCGTACTTCTTATATCCTTGGCAGTGGCGCAGACAATCTGCACGTCACAGCCTGTCATTCGGGCAATTTCCTCTATCAGGAAGACATTTGCAGGTTCAGATACCGCAATCGTAAGTACACCACGAACCTTGAATAGCGGTAGTACAGCATGCTTTTGCAGAAATTCCTTTGGCAGGATATCGACCACTTTGGGATCAGCAATCTTTCCAGAGACGCGAGCAAAGGGTATACCATATCCCTTTGCCAATGCCTCCATAATTTGCTCTTCGGTGCAAATTTTCTGCTGGACGAGGATTTCTCCCAGCAGAAATTCATTTCCCCCCATCTTCTGAAGCTGAAGTGCCTCCTCCAGCTGCTCTTTTGTTATAGCACCATTTTTTAGAAGCAGCTGACCTAATTGCAATTTTTGATCTACATCCGTCGTACTCATTAGTATCACCTATATTGACCTTACAGCCTCGGTAATATTGTCAAATTGCTCAAAGGCACCATCTAATCGTGTTATTTCCAGAATCTTCGAGACATTCTCATCCACGTTGACTAACTTTATCTCTCCGAGCCTTTCGCTAATTCGGTCGCGCAGGTCGAGTAGATACTCAAGCCCGGCTGAATCAATAAATGGAACTGCTTTGAGGTCCAAAACCAGCCCCCTTACCGGCGGAGTGGTTTGCGGAGGATTAACATTGGAATTTCCGGATTGTTCCAAAGTAGGAGAATTACTCTCTGCCTGATTTCTATCATGATTTTTTGGTGAGTGAAAGTGATTTTCTCTGTCGTTTGTATGATCGGAGGGCGGAAAATAGCGTTCGATAACTTGCTTGAAGGCATCAAGAGAATCCTCAGTCAATTCTCCCTTGCAGGTAAGGATAAGAGTCGAACCGTAGGTTTCCTCCGTTATATTCATTGCCTTGCTCCTGCCAAATTTTCTGAATACTTATTGTCAGTCTGTTTCCAGAAGTAGACCTTGCACCAGGGAGACTTTGCACTTCTTATCTCGGCGAGAAAATCCTCCAGGTTTAGAGACAATAACAATTCGGATAAGCGTGGATCGAACTGCGTACCGCTATATCGCCTTATTTCTGTTGCAACTACTTCGAGCGGCATGGTGCCACGATAGGTTCGTGAGGATGTCATGGCATCGAAGCTGTCTGCCAATCCCACGATGAGAGCCTCAATGGGAATTTGCTTGCCTCGAAGGCCTGACGGGTATCCTCGTCCATCTGGGCGTTCGTGGTGATGGAGAATAGCAGGAATTACATCGGACATCTGGCGGATACCTTTGAGAATAGTTGCACCTATTTGTGGATGCTTTTGCACTACTTGGTACTCTTCGGTAGAGAGTCTGCCTGTCTTTCTAAGTAGTGTTTCCGGTATCCCGATTTTCCCAATATCGTGCAGAAGACCGGCCAGGTATATCCGTTCGGTGCGATACGCGTCAAACTCTGCCAGCTGGGCTATCTTCCTGGAAATAAGTGCAACACGAAGAGAATGCCCACAGGTATAAGGATCTTTTGCATCAACACTGGCTGTTAGGGCGTGAAGCACGCCCATAAGAAGGTCTTGAAGATCGTCGTAGAGACTGTGGTTTTCCAAGAACACCGACGCTTGCTCACCTATGAAGCTGATAAGTTTTGCATCGGCGCTATCGAATTCTCCCCTGATTTTATTAAATCCGATTAAAATTCCCCGCAGGTTTAATGCATCGTTTTTTCCCGATGATGGCTGGATGAATCGGCCGTTGTGATTATCCCTATAATGCTCTGATGTTATCAAAGGTGTGGCAAGAAACGAGCGAATTAGATTGGTTGTCGAGTTTGCATGCGTCGTTGTAGTGATCGGACAATCAAAATGATTCTCGATGAGGGCGCGGACAAATGGCTCGACATTGTTTAATTTTGACCCGAACTTGGAAATACGCGGTCTTATATACCGTCGGGATATTTCCGAAACTTCTTCTTTTGTGATAGGTAAGTTCCCCGCTAGTATGATCGTAGCATCGTTTTGATCATCTGTATCGTGATTGGTATTTATGCTAAGTGTTTTGGGTTTTTGAGAACGTTTGTGGGGATACAGTAAAACAGCGGCGGCTTCAATTTGTAGAACTTCGATGATTTCCTCACAAATATTCTGGAAGAATGCCTCCGGGCTATGAGTTAACTTCATCGAACTACCAATGGTGTAAAGTAGGGCGAGTTCTTCATACGTGTTAGCAAGGTTGGTTGATAGAGATGTGAGTTCTTCATTAGCAGTTTGCTTTGCCTGTTCGTCTCGGATCATCCACGCTATCGCATTCCAGAGACACTCTGCCTGCTTGAAGGAATAAATTGCTTGCTTTCGAGATAATTCGGATACCAATTTCACATCAAGCCGTGCTTGGTTGCAAAAGCGAACGAACTGCTCCTTTAGGTGCATCTCAACTGTTGGAAAGCATGCTACTACTACACCGATTAATCTTCGTCGTTGCCATACTGGTATCCCAAGCAAGTAGCAGCCTATTGGGCAAGTTGTTATCAAGCCTGAAGTTGTCGGATTGATTTCATCAGGTTCAGCATCGCAGAAATTCGATGGCTGCATCTGATCTATCACTTTTCGTGCGAACGAGGCGATGGATTCGAAGCAGAGTTTTCTCTCATAGCAGATTTGCTGACAGAACTCACTCAAAAGACTCTGGGCCATCCGAAGCGAGCCAGTAGCATCCCAGAATGATACGTTTACCTTCAACCGATGGAGTTGTTTTTCTACACGGGCGAGGAATTGCTCTGCCGTGTGTTTGTGAATCACTTTTTGCATTATCAATACTCCAAGCCTTGTCTGGCAACGGTTTGTGCGTTCTCAAGGAGATTTTCAACCTTTCTGAGGATTTCACGTGGGCTAAAGGGCTTGCTTATTACATCGTTGATGCCCGCTTCAGACATCTCATGCGATTCGATATCGAACCCGCGAGCAGTGAGCATCAGCACGGGAATCCGGGCAGTTCGTTCATCTTGACGAAGACGCTTGCATAGTTCCAACCCGGTCAGATAGGGCATCTGATAATCTGTAATCAGCAGGTCAGGCTTCTTGGAACGACAAAGTTCTAATGCCTCTTCTCCATCCATTGCCGTGATTACCTCGTAGCCGGCATTAGAGAGTTTCATTGTGACCACATGGAGGATGTGGGCTTCGTCATCGGCTATCAGGATTTTCTTTCGTTGGGATTTCTCTTGTTGATTTACTGCATCCGATTGTTCTTGATTCACTTTTTCACCTCCTATTTTTGTGCTATCGGTTGGATTTCACCGCATGATTGGCAACTCGATGGTAAAGGTACTACCCTTGCCTGCTTCGCTTGTTACGTAGAGTTTTCCATTGTGTACGGATTCGACAATTTGCTTGGTAAGTGCCAGCCCCAGACCTGTGCCTTTAGCCAGTTTAGTGTGTCCTTTAACACGATAGAACTTATCAAATATGCGAGGCAGGTCTTCACTGCTGATGCCGACACCGGTATCGGAAACTTCGCAATTCACCATGTTGCGCCTTTCATCGACACCGGTAGAGATGGTCACTGTACCGCCGTTAGGGGTGTACTTGACGGCATTACTTGCAAGGTTGAGTATTGCCTGGTAGATCATATCGCGATCGGCTTCGATAGGATGATAGAGCGGGACGACGCGATCTATTATGGTGATATTCTTTGCCTTTGCCTGGGGGGATATGACCTCGATTACACGCTTGGCAACTTCGGCAAGATTTAACGGTTCGCGTACAATCCGCATGACGCCTGATTCTATTCTTGAGATGTTCAAAATGTTTTCGATGAGGCGATTTAGTCGTTCAGTTTCATTAGCGATTATTTCGTAGAATTCCTTACGCGTCTTTTCATCCTCGACTTCACCATCGAGGAGCATTTCGATATAGGCTTTTATTGACGAAAGCGGGGTGCGCAATTCATGCGAAACATTCGAGACGAACTCAGTCTTCATTTGCGAAATCTCTTTTTCCCGTGTTATATCGTGTAATACTGCGACTACTCCTGAGACCTTTCCTTCAGGTGTCATTACGCAGGAGAGTGTTACGTTGAACGTCTTGGGTTGGCCTTTCTTATCGATGCTATGCTCTACGATTCTTCGGGTGAGTCTGGATCGAGCAGCTCCGATTGGTTGGCTTTGTCCACTACTTCTTGTTTCACGTATTAATCGCACCAATCTTCCATCGTCGATTACGTGATCGATATTCTTCCGAATGCTATGGGCGAATGAAAATCCCAAAAGTTTTTCAGCGGCTTCGTTGGCAAGGATAATTTCGTCAAAACGATTTGTTACAATCACCGCATCGGAAATAGAGAAGACAATTGCTTCGGTATGTCTTTTTTCTGCCTCAGCAATACGGGATTGGATTTGTGCTTCTCGATTTTCCGCTTGAAGGCGGGCGATTTCTTCCTTGACGACGGTAAGGAAGCGATTGAGAGGTTGAGTTATTAGCGTCAGCTCGTCATCGCCTTCGGTCATAATCAAGCCGAACTCTCTTTGCTGAGCCATTCGATCTAATTGAGATACAATGCTATTGACTGTTCGATGAACGTTCCGCCAGAAGATTATCAAGATTAAACTTGTCAAGGCTGCTACCAAGCCCAGCACGAGGTAGCCGAGCGTGCGTGTATGAACTTCATATCCGCGTAATGCCATCGTGGCTGAATAATAGGCAGCACTGGCACCAAGGGATACCAATACTACACTTGCCAGGCCGACTTTTTTCGCAGTAGTCATAGTTCCTCAGTCGATTAGTACAAACTTCGCCTGGTTTAGGAGTATTCCTCCTAACCTCCGTTAGTTGCGCTGGTACTATTTTGAATGGCTGGTATTGTCCTTTTGCTCAGAATACTTTTTGCTAAGGAGTTATTCGGATCAATTCTCAGGGCGGATAAATAACAAGCAGTTGCCTTTCGAGGAAAACCACCGACGTCATAACATCTGCCAAGCATGCACCACAGGATTGGGTCGTCGGGGTGCTTTCGCATCAAGGGGACGATAACTTCCATCGCATCTTGCCAGATTGAAGCCGGTTTTGCTTGACCGAGATTGTTCCACCGATGGAGCAGGGCATTAGCAAGTATCACAGCAGCCTCGATGGATTGATCATTAAGAGCAAGTGCACGTCGGGCAGATATTATTGCGTCCTGTAGATAATCGGGGCCGATTGCAATGTTGGCTTTAGCTAAGTTGAGCCATATTTGCCAATCATTCGGGGCGATTTGACAGGCCTTCTCGTAGGACCGTCTCGCCCGCCAGGGCTGATTCATCGCCATATAACAATCACCCATCATCAGATACACCCATGATTTCTTCTCACAATGGAGGCTCTGATATGTTTCCGACTCGCTTTGTTTTGACGATTCCATTTTTCGAATCTGCTGATCGATTACCTTTAGATGAGTTAGGGCATCGGCATAATGATGAGCGAAGAATTCTGCCTTAGCCAACGATTCTCTTACCGTAAGACTATTTGGCTGCTGATCGAGACACCTGCGGAAGTAATCAGCTGCCTTTTCCGGTAAGTGATTGAGCATGGCAATTTCACCGGCAAAGAGCAGCATCGCAGGATTGCCAACTGTTCGCGATAGCCTCAAATCCAGAAGTTCCATTGCTTCCTTTGTCTTACCCATTAGTACCAGCACATTTGCCGATGCCAATATGTACGCATTCTTTGCAGGGTCTAATGCTCGGGCCTTTTGATATTGCTTTAGTGCCTGAGCGAATTGTCCTCTCCTTTCGAATGCCTGACCGAGCAGATAAGCGACTTCTGCATCGCCCGGGCTAATTGCTTCAGCCCGTCTGAGTTGCTCAATAGCAGCAGCGTAATCGCCATCTTCCAATAAGACCTTCGCTAAAAGCACACGTGCAGGAACATAATCGGGGTCCAGCCTGATTGCCTCTATCGCCGAAGAGCGGGCCTTATCAAAACTTCCTGCCTTGAGATGTTCCATACCTACCCCATAGATTATCTTCGCCCGTGCTTGATACCATTCACGGCGATTCTTGACCTTTTCATCATGAAATATCTTCTTGATATTGCTGCAACCAGCCAGAGCAACCACGAAAGCCACGAATATCAATAGGCGCTTCATCATAAGCTCCTCACAAAGTTTTCTATATTACCCGCATTATCCATATTAACACCCATATTGAAAAAATTATTCCCTCTTTACTCTTTTGCTGCTTTGGGTGGTTGGCGCAGGTGTCCTCTTTTTCGATATTAATCGAGGTTTATGGCTGCCGACTGATTCTTTCA
>JAGHBS010000209.1 GCA_021160865.1 Planctomycetota bacterium
ATTAATAACTACTCGCTGGCCATTCGTAAATAATACAAGCCATTCCTTTGTTGGTTTGAAGAAGTGGGCTACCCAGATCTTTTCACTTTGGGGGGCCGTCTCCTCACCTTCGCTATAGACGGGGACATATACGTATGCTGATAGCGGATTGACATCAGTATCAGAGTTATCTGGTGGTAAATCTATAAGCTTGGCTGAGATAAGGTCCCTTAGCGATGAAGCAGGTACTCCATTATGATTAGTGCTATACGTCTTAAAGGCGATGCTTAGATCTGCTAAATACCTTAGCCTCTGCCCTTTTTGGATACGGATATGCCTTAAGTTGTATGCAGGTAAGTAAACTGCAAGTGCGCAGACTACCGCAAGTAGCCCAAATATGCCCGCGGAGATGATTACAGGTTTCAGCAGTAGCTTGAAGTTAGCATTGAGTAGAATGGAGATGATAGTAAAGCTTATTGCCAACGTCATGATAAACCCGATGAGGATTCCAACAGTTGCAATAGGTACGGAATTATATCGCCAAGAGATAGTCATGAATATACTCGCAATGATAATAAAGACAAGCAGCCCCGCCCCAATGCCGAGGATATTAAGTCTTAGGCATGTGCTAGTGGTAGTCTTTGTACGTGGTATCTGAGTATATCGCCTCAGTGTCCGTTGGATTAGGATCTGTCCCGCTGAAAGCCAGGTAAGAGCGATGATTCCAATGAGGGGGAGCTGCCACCAGAAGAGGTAATCTTTAATACCAGCCAGCATCATCGCAATGGTGCCCCTTCCCGGACAAGGAGTAGTAATCCGCAAGCTAATGCTGTTTTTAAGAAAATGATACACGCATTATTGTTTATAACAAGAAATTAATCATTTTCTTAGCATTGCTTCCGTTTCACTGATTACCTGATTTATAGCAGCAAGGTTATCGCGCAATCGGCTTGGGCGATTACGTGCAAGCCAGAGTCGGGCAAACTCATCCATCATCCCCCGCATCTGCTCATTAAGGCGACGCAGGAGTGTAGCAGAGACCTTTCTCCCTGCACGGATATCACGCCCAATTAACATTCGCTTACAGGCAAGTAAGTCCATTTGCCGGGCAAGGTCAAATTCTTCTAATGCCACGGCTTCAAACTCATCTGCAACACTAATACGAGGTATACGCAACGCCTTCAGCATTTCATATCTATCATGTAAGTCTTTGCTTTTAATTGTCTGATCATCTATGACACGGGGCTCATAGCCAAGCGGGCTACCCAGCGGCATCGGTTTTGTCAAGTCGAAGGGTTCAACAAGTGCGTGATAAAGGTGATAGCCGCTCTCCGCCCCCAGTATTCGTAAAGCAGTAGCGAGTTTCCCTTTCTTATCGTTGAAGAGGTCTCGGCAGAAGCGCTCGGTGAAGTGTTTATGATCCACTTTTGTATCGCTCCAAGCGCAAGCTGCTCCGTGCGCGAATCCATGGAGGCTTACGCCAAGTGTATTTCGATGCCCGAAGTCGCCCCAATCGGTATTCAGTAATCCTTCAGCAGCGTATTTCCTTGCAATGCGACTAAACCGTGCAACATTATTGATAGCATGTTTCATCCGCGAGCCATGGGACTGCCAGCCATGGGTGCCGGGGCAGCATACCACTGATAGGCCTGCATCGACAATCTCGTTTGTCCGCTGCATCCGCTTACCTTCCGGGTAGTAGTCCCAATTTAGCATTACAATATCTTTGGGAATTGCAGGGATGATTTCAGGATGCGCAAGTACGATGTCAGCCCACATGTTCATCCGTTTGGCATACTTCTGGCATAGTTTGTGTATCTTGAGGATGAAATTGAGGTATACCTTCCCGATACCGAGTTTCTTTGTCCGTCTCTTGCTTCTGCCTTTTCCCAGTTCCCATGGCTCGTCGCCACAGATATTAAAGTCGTCGGCTTGGAAGAGGGGGAGGAACTCTTCGTACATCTGGCTTATTAGTTTGATCGAGCCCGGATCGGATGGGCAAAGCGTTGTCCCACCGGGATGGCCATTGTAGCCGGGCAATTCGCCCAGATGCCGATACTTTGGTAAGGCGAGGATCTTTTCCATGTGCCCGAAACTCGCCAGCGAGCCAACCAGCCGAATATGATGGGCATTACAATGCTGCTGAATTACGAGAATGTCATCAACGGAGAACGGGCTATAACCCCGCCCGATGTCCGGGTCGAACGAGAATTTAAAAATGTTTTCGATATACAGCTGCAATTCATTAATCTTCCAGCGGGCGAGGCGCTCGATAAGTTGCTTGATGGTTTTGACTTTGGGAACTTTTCCACGAGAGCAATCCAGATACACCCCCCGGCGAGCAAGGGCGGGGCTATCATCTATTCGTAAAGCAGGCAGAGTTTTGCCATAAATCTTGAGCAGGTCTCGTAGCGTCTGAATGGCGTAGTATGCCCCTGCTGCTGTGCGAGAGGTAATTTCGATACCATCAGGCTTGATTGTAAGCCGGTAGGCTTCATCGCCGGTAATATGTTTATCTCGAATAATCCGAACGCCAGCGTCCTTTTGCGAGGATGTGAATTTTGCAATGGTTTTTAGCCTGTTTAAATCGTTGCTAAGCTGGCGTAGGGGAAGGCGATCTGGATCCTCAGCAGGGTATAATGAAATTGACTTACCCAAGATGAAAGTGCCGGCAAGACGATAAGAAGCCCTCGGGGGAATTAGAAATTCTCTGCAAGGCACGGAATAATCTCCCACAGGATTGTTATATTTATTTTCATGATAGAGAAAATCGGATGGCAAAGTCAATGTATCATCTATTCGGTTGCTTAATGTATCAATGGGTTTTAGAATAGTACCATTGCCTTTCTGGAGAATAGGATTCATGTTATCGCAGCTACGAAGGGGTGGGGAAAATAGAGTGTCTCGAATTACAGGGGTGAGTTTACTTATCTTGATACTCTGTTTTGTAGCCGCTGTTGAAGCAACAGAGAATACAACGCCCCCCGGTTTAAGTCAGCCCAGCAGGAAGGCAGCAACATCAACATCTGCCCCTGCAGTTCGCATCGAGGCAGGGCGCGTCATCACGTCAGAAGGATGGTTCCGATTGCCTCATGTCAAGAGACCTCCTCTGCCCTCGAAAGTCACCAGGGGCTTTATCATTCCCATCCACGGACCTATTACGCAAACCACATATGAAGCCGTCAAGCGCAAGGTTATGCAATGTAAAGCCCGTGGTGCTCAATTAGTGATATTCGATATGAACACCCCGGGCGGTCAGGCAGATGCAATGGATAACATCGTCAGGCTCATTATAGACGACCTGCGCGATATTTATACTGTTGCCTACGTCAACCCGGAAGCCGTCAGTGCTGGTGCAATAATATCGCTTGCCTGTAATGAAATTGTAATGAGTCCGACGGGCGTTATTGGCGATGCCATGCCTATTATGGTAGTCGGCGGGCAGGTGCAGGAAATCCCAGAAAAAATAAGGGGGAAGATTGAATCCTACATTCGTGCTAAGGTCAGAATGCTGGCTGAACGTAATGGGCATAATAAGGCACTATGCGAGGCGATGGTGACGATATCGATGGAGATTTGGCTTATCCGCAATAAAAAGTCCGGAGAGTTGAAAATCGTCAATGCCAAGGATTTTTCATCTGCAACCAGGCCAGCAAGGGGGAAAATAATTCTGCCCGATGAGGATTGGGAATACGTCAGGACAATTGACGAGCCAACCGAATTGGTCACGCTTCATGCACAGGAAGCCCGACGACTTGCTTTCATCAAGCATATCTTCCCTGATATCAATTCGCTTGAGAAGCATTATCATATCGTCGTCGAGCCAGTGGTTCTTGGTGATACATGGTCAGAGAGATTGGTCGCGATACTAACCACGCCGTTGGTGATGAGTATCCTGTTGCTGGTGGGCATACTGGCAGCGTATGTGGAGTTGAATACCCCCGGGTTTGGTGTCCCTGGTACTATTGCGGTAATATGCTTTGCCATTATCTTCGGCAGTAGATACCTGACTGGTCTGGCGCAGTGGTGGGAGATTGCGATATTTTTTATCGGGGTGTTGCTACTGTTTGTAGAGATATTCATCACACCTGGGTTTGGCTTGATGGGGGTGATGGGGATATTATTCTGCATCGTTGGCTTGTTAGCCATGCTGGTGCCCAATGCTCCTACAAAGTTTCCCTTGCCGACAACGAAGATTGATTTGGAGATTTTTTCCAATGGACTATTGGCACTGTTGATAGCGTTTATAGGTTCGGCTATCGGGGGAGTGGTTTTATCACGGGTGCTGCCTCGTGTTCCGGTGGCAGGTAAATTGGTATTACCTCGTCCTGAAGTTCAAGCGGCTGTGCCTGCTTCGGAACGATCGCCAATCCTGAAAATAAAACCCGGGCAGGTAGGCACGGTCAGGCAGACCTGCAGGCCTGTTGGAAAGGTAGAGATTGATGGTCAGCTCGTTGATGCGGTAGCCGATGGAGCGTTTCTTGAAAAGGGTACCAAGATTGTGGTGCTGCGGAATGAAGGAAACAGGATTGTCGTTGATGCAAAGAATCGTCAGGAAGATAAATAAGAGAGATGTAGAGGGACGATGCTTGAAAATATCTTGATGATAATTGTGTTATTCCTCGGGGCGTTGTTATTTATAGCAGCCGAGGTATGTACACCGATGTTTGGGCTGGTAGCAGCAGCGGGGCTGGGATGTCTTATCGGGATGGTGTACCTTTGTTTTACGAGGATCGGGCCGACGTTTGGCGTGGTGGTATTGGTGGGGTTGGTCTTTGTGATACCGATATATATTTGGGCTATTGTCAAGTATTTACCGCGGCTGCCGCTTGGGCGGATTTTACAACTAAGGGCTAAGCCTCGTCAGCCTGGTGAAGCAGTTCCCGAAGCAAAGGAGGAAGAGACGCTGGTGGGAAAGATAGGCACTGCCGAGACGCCCCTGCGTCCTGCCGGTGCCATCCGTGTTGGAAATAAACGATTATCAGCAACGGCAGAGGCAGGGTTCATCGAAAAAGGCGCAACTGTGAAAATAGTAAGGACATCCGGACTAAACGTGGTCGTCCGTGAGGTAAAGGATGAACAATCTTCGTAAAAGCGATGTCAATTCCAATGTGATGTAATTGTTTGTATAATGGTTCGTGCGGGTGATAAGAGATGCATTATGGATAAGGACCTTTTTATAAGGGGTTAGAAGATGATGGTAGCAGCTGCTGGTTGGGTATGGGCGATTGTAGCGATTATTGCTTTAGTTGCGTTTGTGTTTTTAGCGATTGTAGCAAGGTTTTTTAAGCTGTGGGTTCAGGCACTCTTTGCTCATGCCAATATAACGTTTGGCGAGTTAATCGGGATGGCACTTCGAAAGGTCGATCCGCGAGTGATTGTGCTCAGTAAGATCCGTGCGGTACAGGCAGGTTTGGATGTATCGACGCGCGACTTGGAAAGTCACTACCTCGCTGGTGGTCGTGTACCTAATGTCATCACTGCCTTGATAGCAGCCAATCGTGCCAATATCGACTTATCCTTCAAAACTGCCACGGCAATAGACCTTGCTGGCAGGGACATCCTTGACGCTGTTCAAACTTCCGTGAATCCGAAGGTGATAGATTGTCCCAATCCTGCCAGTGGAAAGACCACCGTTGATGCCGTTGCCAAGGATGGTATTCAGGTAAAGGCAAAGGCACGTGTGACGGTTCGGGCTAACATTGATCGGCTCGTCGGAGGTGCTACTGAGGAGACCATCATCGCAAGGGTTGGCGAAGGTATCGTTACTACGATTGGTTCAGCTAATAGCTACAAAGAGGTGTTAGAGAATCCCGACTTGATATCCAAGCAGGTTCTTGAGAAGGGTCTTGATGCCGGTACTGCCTTTGAGATTCTCTCGATAGATATTGCTGATGTTGATGTTGGTGAGAATGTTGGAGCGAAGTTGCAAGCAGATCAAGCAGAAGCCGATAAACGGCGTTTCCAGGCAGAGGCTGAACGTCGTCGAGCAATGGCGCTTGCTCGTGAACAGGAAATGCGGGCTGCCACTCAGGAAAATCGTGCTAAGGTCGTTTTAGCAGAAGCTGAAATCCCCCGTGCAATCGCAGAAGCCTTCCGTGCAGGCCACCTGGGAATAATGGATTATTACCGGCTACGCAATATCCAGGCTGATACTCAGATGCGCGAAAATATCGGTGGCGGTGGTACAACTGCATCTGGACATACCGGTGATACAGGAAGAGGTCCCGAACCGTCCAAGGGAGTAAAGTAAAATGATGCACGGGAATACATTCTTTGCCGATGCCGATGGAGAAGGCATCTGGCAATTGATATTACTACTGGTGCTGATTGGTATCAGTGCATTAGCGAATCTTATTGGCAAGATTAAGCAAAAGCAGCAGGAAGAGCAAAGGCAGCACCCACCGCCACGAACAAGCAAACCAGCTATGCCGATAGCGAGGTCTGCCCCGCCAGCTAGGCGTCCTCAACGAGTAGCATCACCGAAGAAATCGGGCTTTGGAGAGGCAGTTCGCCAAATGACGGATATATTGGCTGGTAAACCTCGCTTTGGTAGCAAGTCCGCTATCAAACAGCCTCGTCGAAGCAAAGCAAAACACCTCGATAAGGTTAAGGGTGAGAAGATTGTCTCTGCAGATCTCGGTAAGACGGTGCTTACAGAAGAACAGCAGCTGAGAAAGAAACTCTTACAGGAGGAAATCGAGCGGCGCAGACGATTGAAAGGTGTCAAGCCATCGTTCTTCCCACGAGTTCTTGCAGATTTAGGTCCGATGGAGACTCACGCCCGTCGTATCCATGTTGACTTGACCAGTCCAAAGGCAGCTAAAGCGGCGATTATCTACTCGGAAATCATCGGCCCACCAAAAGCGCTCCGCACAACTCCAGAACCATGGGAATGGATATAGCGTCAAATCAAATGCTTTTCTGAATGACGAGAGAAGCAATCTTTCTTATTTGCTAATGGCTGTGGGTGTCCAGAAAGATGGAAAGATAATCCTGTGCAAATTTCCCTTGCCGGCGATGTTTTAAAGATTATCTGCAATATCCTACATCCTGATGCGTTTATACTGAAG
>JAGHBS010000075.1 GCA_021160865.1 Planctomycetota bacterium
CCTTATGTACATCATTATTGATAGATACTCGCCCGGATGTTTCTGTAGGGGAAAAGTTGCGACTTTCCCATATTTCCTTCAATTTATTTGCCCGATCAGCAGGGAGATTTCTTCCCTCCGAAGAAAGGAATTTTAGACCATTATATGCCGGTGGATTGTGGCTGGCGGTTATTACGATTCCACCATCAGCCGATAGGTGCTTTACCATTACAGCAGTACCTGGGGTGGTGGCGATGCCAATGTCTATGACGTTGATGCCATGGGAGATTAGCCCTTCGATTACTGCATCTCGCAGGGACTGTCCACTTGGCCTGCTATCACGTCCGAGCACTATCGTTGCGCCGGCAGGTAGCGTCGCAGCGAAGGCTTCTCCAAACTGTTTAGCTATCTGAGGAGTAAGGGAATCACCAAAAATCCCTCTCACTCCGCTTACGCTGATTATTAGTCTGCTCATTTCGCACCCCTTTTATTACAAACTCATCTTTGCATCGCTTCAGTTTCGTCCTAGAAGAATCTACATCTGTTCGACCGTTTCAATCCCCAGCAGGCCAAGTCCGGTACGAATGGTTCGTGCGGTTAATTGACATAGTTGTAATCTGCTTGAGCGTATAGGTTCAGACGATTTCAGAACAGGGCAGGATTCGTAAAACGTTGTAAAAGCGCCAGCTAAATCGTATAAGTAATTGCAAAGCAGGTGCGGGAAGTAATCAGATGTTGCTGATTCAACGGCTTCGGCAAACTGCAGCAGTTTCAAGACAAGGGTGCGTTCAGCAGGATGTTCTATAGTAATTCTATCCGTGATTTGCTCATTATTCTTATCGGATTTGTTTTTCCGGAAGATGCTCCGTATTCGTGCGTAGGCATATTGCATGTATGGAGCGGTATTACCTTCCAGCGAGAGCATTTTATCGAAGCTGAAGACATAATCGCTGGTGCGGTTTTGGGATAAATCCGCATATTTTACTGCACCGATGCCAACGACATGTGCAATCTTGCGTTTTTCATCTTCAGGTAGGTGGGGGGATTTTTCGCTTACCAGATTATAGGCGCGATGTTCTGCTTCGTCGAGTAAGTCCATCAGTTTGACAGTTCCACCTTCGCGTGTTTTGAAGGGTTTTCCATCAGGGCCGAGCATCATTCCAAAGGCAATATGTTCCAGGCGGACGCCTTCGGGAACAAACCCTGCCTTGCGTGCAACAGCAAAAACTTGCTGAAAGTGCAGCGATTGGCGTGAATCGGTCACGTAAAGAATCCTATCGGCCTTGAGTTCTTGGACGCGATAACGGATGGCAGCAAGGTCGGTGGTGGCATAGAGGTATCCACCGTCGGATTTTTGCACTATAACAGGTAGGGCGTTGCCGTCTTTGTCCTTGAACTCATCTAAAAAAATACACTTTGCACCCTGGGATTCGGTCAAAAGTCCCTTTTCTTCTAATGCCTTGATAACTTCCGGCAGGTCGTCGTTATATGCCGATTCGCCTCGGATATCCTGTTCGGTCAGCAAAGTTCCGAGTTTTTCATATACCTTTTTGCAATGTTCCCATGATATATCCCTAAACAGTTTCCACCTTTTCAGGACATCTGCCTTGTCTGATTGTAGTTTCACAACGCACTCGCGTGCGAGATTTGCAAAGTTTTCATCGGTATCGAACAATTGCTTGGCCTGACGGTAGTATTCCTCGAGGTCTTCGATAAATAGCGAATTCCTTGATGCATTGGGATTTTTTGAATCGGTTTGTTCGGGCGGTAAGTCTTTTTGAAGTTTATCGAGGTATGCTACGAGCATGCCGAATTGCGTTCCCCAATCGCCGACGTGGTTTTGGCGGATAATGTTATGACCAAGAAAATCGAGTAGCCGAACTAATGCATCACCGATAATCGTGCTACGCAAGTGTCCGACGTGCATCTCCTTTGCCAGGTTGGGGCTTGAGTAATCTATTACGATTCTTTCAGGCTGCGGTGCGAGTGGTACACCGAGGCGCTCATCGTGAAGATTTTCAGCAATTCTATCCTGCAGGAAATCTTTTTTCAGCGTGATGTTGATAAATCCAGGACCAGCAACTTCAACCTTTTCAACCAAATCTGATAGGTCAACGGTTGCTATGAGTTCTTCAGCCAATTTTTGAGGATTTGTCTTTAGATGCTTGGCTGCTGACATTACACCGTTGGCCTGGTAATCGCCGAATTTCGGATTGCTGGTGGGGTTTACCAGTGCGGGTGCATCGGATAGGTTTGTAAGTTTTGCCAGTTTTTCGGATAAGCGGACGTCAATTTCCTTTTTTATGTTCATAGCAATTTTGGAAACGGTTTATTTTTGACTCTCTTCCTGTTCAATTTGCCATTTTACCCGTGGGGCATCGCCCCAGATTAATTCCAGGTCATAATAATCACGATGGAACTCATCGAAAATATGCACGACGACATTTATAAAGTCGAGCAGAATCCACTTGCCCGTTTCCCTGCCGGCGATATTGAAGAGACTGTGCCCAACTTTAGCAGCCTCCTCGACTATTTCATCGGCGACTGATACCATCTGTCGGTCGGACGTGCCGGTGAAGATTACAAAGTAGTCAGTCACGTCGCTGATTTCCCGCAGATCAAGAATGACAATATCCTCGCTGTGTCGGGAATGGGCAATCCGTGCAATCATGATAGCCAATTGGCGTGGCGTGATCTTCTTTACCGTCGTTTTTACCATTTAATCAAGTCGCTTTTACCTCTAAATATCGCTGCGAGATTGTTTTGCTTACTGAATTGTATCATGACATTCACGCAATACATCCCGGGCAAACCTACCTTGCTCATCAGAATCATTGTTGCTTCCGATAGGGCGGTTCATCACTGAAGGTGCAGCAAATCGGCGATATGCGGGGCATACTTGACGATTAGCCCGGCAAAGACTACTGAAACCATACTCATAAGTTTTATCAGGATGTTCAAACTTGGCCCGGAGGTATCTTTGAATGGGTCTCCGACGGTATCACCGACGACCGAGGCTTTATGACTGTCGGAGCCCTTTCCGCCGAGTTGCCCACCTTCGATATATTTCTTTGCATTATCCCATGCCCCACCGGCATTTGCCATGAATATCGCCATTGCAAATCCGCATGCCAGCCCGCCTGCCAGCAACCCCATCACGCCGGCTACCCCTAACAATAAGCCGACGATTATTGGTAC
>JAGHBS010000230.1 GCA_021160865.1 Planctomycetota bacterium
CCTTTATCCAATCGCCTGCATGGATATTATGGGTTTTGGCAACTTCTTCTGATAAGCCTGCGACCAACAAGACCCTCTCATCGGCTGTTGAGCCAAGCATAATGGCAGCCGGTATTTTGGACTTTTGACGCAGCTGGTCAACGATTGAGCGCATCTGCTCAGGTGATTTTGCTTCGACCTGATTGACGATAATTTTTACTTGCCCGATTTGTTCTGCTTCGTCGAGTAGCCTTTCCAGGCTGGCTGAGTCTGCCCCCGCTGATGTTGCTGATTTTCTAAGGCGCTTTATCTCCTGCTGGAGTGCTTCGACCCGCTGGGGCAACTGTTCCATTGGTATCCGCAAGATTGCTGCTGCTAATCGGGCAGATTCATCAAGATTTTGGATATATCTGAGAGCCTCTTTACCGGTAAGAGCCGTTATTCTTCGGATGCCTCGGGCAACGGATTCTTCCGAAATAATCTTGAAAAATCCCACCTGCGATGTCCTTTGTAGATGCGTTCCACCGCAGAACTCAATCGTCCTTGCGCGTTGAGGGTTTATATCAAAATCATCAGCCCCGATTGCCACCACTCGCACCGGATCGGGATACTTTTCATCAAAGACCTTTCTTGCCCCGGGGATCTTCTCAGCCTTATCCTTGGGCATAATCTTTGCGCAAACAGGTTCATCGGCAAGGACTGCCTCATTTACGAGCCGTTCGACCTGAAGGATTTCTTCACGCGTCAGTGCCTTGTTGTGAGTGAAGTCGAACCTTAATCTATCGGGCGCCACCACGCTACCAGCCTGGTTGACGTGTTCACCAAGCACCATCCGCAAAGCCCAGTTCAATAGATGAGTACCGGTGTGATTCCGCATAATATCCATTCGTCTATCGGCATCGTATTGAGGTGTGACCTCTGTACCAACTTCCAGCGGGGCGTTTTCCACTTCTCCAATATGCACGACGCAATGCCCGATAATCTGCGTATCTTCGACGCGGAATTGTCCATCTTCCCAGGTAATCACGCCCGTATCACCGACCTGCCCACCCGTCTCGCCATAGAAATTGGTCTTATCGAGTATCACCCCTGCCTTGCTGCCTGGGGGTAGTTGACCTGTACGGATGAAATTATTATCAATTATCCAGCCAATAACTTTGGCACGGATGGGGGTGGATGTGTACTTTGCTGAATCATCAGTTTGAGGTAAATCGGTGATAGCCGGTACCTGAAAAGCAGTCGCACCGGCAGCAGAGATTTCTCTGTGTTCTTCCATTTTGCGTTCATAGCCAGCCAGATCAATCGCTAATCCCCTTTCAGCAGCCAATAATTGAGTTAGGTCGACGGGAAAACCATATGTCGCATAGAGTTCAAAGACAGTTTCACCGCTTATTTGTTTTGAACCCTCTTTTAGCACTTTCTCAACGGCAGATTCGAAGATTTCAAGACCCCTATCGAGTGTTTTGTTGAACGCTTGTTCCTCTTCAAGGATGCATTGCATAACTCGCTGTTGTTGTTCGATTAATTCCGGGAAAAACTGTCCCATCTTGTTCGCAATTACCGGCACAAGTTTGTAGATGAACGGTTCGTGCTGATTTATCTTTCTGCCGAACCTGGCTGCCCTTCGGAGAATTCTTCTAATAACGTATCCCCTGCCTTCATTGGAGGGAATAATGCCATCAGTAATAGCAAAGGTGCACGCCCGTGCGTGATCCGCAATGACACGAATAGCAGTATCAACCTGGTCAGATTGACCGTAGCGGACATTTGAAGCCTGCTCAATCCACTGTATAAGAGGGGCAAATAAATCGGTGGCGTAATTATCACCGACACCCTGTAAGATGGCGCAGATTCTCTCAAGCCCCATCCCGGTATCGACATGCTTGGCAGTGAGCGGTTCGAGTTTTCCTGATTCATCACGATTGAATTGTATGAATACTATATTCCAGAGTTCAATAAACCTTCGACAGCCATCCACGTTGACTCCGCAAGCAATGCCCGGATGGGCTGAACCATCGCATTTATCCTCACCAAGGTCGATGTGAATTTCCGTACACGGGCCGCAGGGTCCGGTATCGCCCATCTCCCAGAAATTATCCTTTATCGATCCGCGCAATACACGCTCAGGTGGAATATCTGTAACCTCAGGCCAGAGTTTCTCTGCTTCATCGTCCGGTGCAAGGTTTAGCCTTTCATCGCCGCCGAACACACTTGCCCAGAGTTTCTCCTTCGGTAAGCCCCAAACGTCCGTGAGCAGTTCCCACGCCCATTGAATAGCTTCAGCTTTGAAATAATCTCCGAATGACCAGTTTCCGAGCATCTCGAAGAAGGTATGATGATATGTGTCGTGTCCGACGTCTTCTAAATCGTTATGCTTTCCGCCGGCACGGATGCACTTTTGCGAGTTGACCGCCCGTTTATAGGGTCGGCTACCCGTGCCGAGAAAGACATCCTTGAACTGGTTCATCCCTGCATTGGTAAATAGCAGCGTCGGATCATCAGCAGGCAAAAGTGAGCTGGATCGCACGAACGTATGTCCGCGTCTCTCGAAAAACTCGATAAATTCACGGCGTATTTGATCGGATGTCTTGCTCATATTCTTATCTCAAAACAAAGGTACATTTATATCGGCTAAGGGGCAGAATAGCAAGTCAGTAGAACCACGCCTATTGAGGATTACCTCTTTGTCAGCAAGTATCGGATATGAAGGTTGACTTTTACAACAGTATTCAAGATGCACCAAGGGCTTTTTGGATGACCGCTGATCGGATTTCATTATAAAGGTCTTCGTTTTCCCTGAGGAAATCGGCAGCAGCAAATCGTCCCTGACCTAATCGCACCTTCCCATATGCGTACCATGGACCGCTTTTTGCAACAATGCCATGCTCGACTGCTAAGTCAAGTAAATCTGATTGGATATTGATCCCTCTATCAAACATGATATCGAATTCAGCCTTTCTGAAAGGTGGAGCGACCTTGTTTTTTACTACTCTTGCGCGGACGCGGTTGCCGACGGCTTTATCACCTTCTTTTATCGTCGCTACTCTTCGGATGTCGATACGAACGGATGAATAGAACTTTAGTGCCTGACCACCTGGGGTGGTTTCAGGATTGCCGAACATCACACCGATTTTCATCCTTATCTGATTGATGAAGATCATACATGTCCTGCTCTTAGCGATTACGCTGGTAAGTTTGCGCATTGCCTGGCTCATTAGTCTGGCTTGTAGTCCGACGTGTGTATCACCCATTTCACCTTCGATTTCAGCCCGTGGGATAAGGGCGGCTACCGAATCGACAACAATTACATCAACAGCGTTGGAGCGGACAAGCATCTCGCAGATTTCCAGCGATTCTTCTCCGCTCTCGGGCTGGGAGATTAACAGATTGTCCACCTGAACTCCCACTTTCCTTGCCCAGGCAGGATCGAGTGCGTGTTCAGCGTCTATAAAGGCAGCCACTCCGTTATCCTTCTGTGCATTTGCTATCACGTGCAGCGCAAGGGTAGTTTTCCCACCTCCTTCAGGTCCGAACAGTTCGCATACTCGTCCTCTTGGCATGCCCTTTCCACCCAAAGCCAAGTCCAGACTCAAAGGTCCGGTCGATATACCCTCCACCGGGACGACCCGCTCATCGGAAAGTCTCATTATGCTACCCTTACCGTAGTTTTTCTCAATTTGCTGAAGGGCTGCTTCAAGTGCCCTGGCTCGTTTATCATCGCTTTGAGTGGATTCCTTCCTTGCTGATGATGTTTTTCCTGCTGACCTTGCCATCTTGTATTCTCCTATACCGAAGTTTATTTAAAGTCATTTTTCAGTTTTTTTCAGATAAAAACCATCTGTGTTAATCTGTCGTTATGAAGAAGATTATACATCCTTTTTATTCATTTCCCAATTTTATCGTCGCCATGGGGCTATAGACAGGTCCATCAGGTTTCAGCTGGGATGAAAATATGATGATTTGATCTGCCAATTGTGAGCCAAATTCCTTGTTAGCGAATTTTTCAACTGCCTGTCGGAGTTGATCAGTATTTTTTGAACTTTTTAACCTGCCAAGCGTCAGGTGCGGACGAAATGAGCGATTCTCCTTCCTGAAGCCCATCTGGGCATAGGTATCTTCCAGCAGGCTTTGAAGTTTTTCTGCCCTGCCTGTCTTATCGGTCAGACCCACCCATATCATTCTTAGAGCTCCTCTTGGTGGGATGCAGATCACCTTCGCAACGGTAAAC
>JAGHBS010000163.1 GCA_021160865.1 Planctomycetota bacterium
CCTTTTAGCCTCATCAACGACCATATAAGGCCAACCTTTTCCCTGCAGATATGACTCAAAGGCAGCTTCATAATGGACGCTCCGTCTGGCCACAGTTTTTCACTTTCCATCAAGTCGTTGCTAAACTGGCTAAAAATAATGTCAATGTCATGAATTTATGCCAAAAAATTAAATACACTGTTAGTTGTCAGAAGTCAGATATTCATAAGGATTTTCAAGAAAGCGTGAAATTTCTACATTCTTTTGCTCACCAGTGGCGAGATTTTTTATTCCGACGATGTTATTTTTCTGAACAATCAATGCATATTGGGCATTGCGGCGATTGGCGAGGGTAAGTTGCTTGCGAAGTGGCTGGGGCTTGGAGGCAAAGTCAGTTGCAATCCCCTCCCACCGTAGTTTGGTGGTAATACCGATGACCTGCTTGAGTTGATTGCCTTCAGCATCGACAACAAAACAATCGAGTTTGGGTGACAATTCAGGTATTTTACCCTTTTCCCGCAAAAGGATTTCGAGAACTGCATCGCCCATTCCGAAGCCGGTGGCGCCGATTTCTGGCCCGCCCACGAGTTTGAGTAGATTATCGTACCTACCGCCCCCTGCTATTGCACGGAGCGAACCTGCTCTATCGAATATCTCATATACAATCCCGGTATAATACGCCAACCCACGAACGATATGCATATCGAGCTGATAATATTCACTCAAGCCCATATCATCGAGATATTCCATAAGCGTTCTTATCTTCTCAAGTTCGACTTCGGCGGCGGCGATTCCTGATAATCTTTCCTTAATCTCTTGAAGGTCTTTACTATCCTGAAACCTACAAACATCATCGAGGCTTTTTGCCGGGATGCCGGCAGCAGTGGCAATCTCGATGAATGCTTCAGGTGATACCCTCGATCTCTTATCCAGCGCAGCCAGGGCAGAATCCATCTTATCGTCGCTGACCCCCGCTGCCCGGAGCATTGCCACCGTCAAAGGTCTCGAGCCGATGCGAACGATGATATCCTTATGAGTCAGACCAACCTCGTGGAGGAAATCAACAGCAGTGAAGATGCATTCGGCATCGGCTAATATGTCATTGTCAGCACCGATAATATCGACATTCCATTGGAAGAATTCTCTAAGGCGACCCTTTTGGGGATTTTCTGCCCGGAATAATCTTGGTACAGAGAACCACTTAATCGGACGAGGCAAGGAATTAATCTTCGCACTGACCATCCGGGCAAGGGTGGGAGTAATCTCGGGGCGCAATGCTAACTGACGCCCTCCGCGATCAACAAAGCTGAATAGCTGGGAGGCAATTTCTTCGCCACTCTTGGCTGTGAGTAAGTCGAGATATTCCAGTACTGGTCCGTCGAACTCTACAAACCCATTGCGAAGCGAGACCCTCCGCCATGAATCAACTATGTAATTCCTCAAAGCCATCTGCTCGGGATAGAAATCCCGCGTTCCTTTTACTGCTTTGAATCGCATCTTAATCCTCATTCAGATTTGCAAAGTCGATTTCACAATAAAATCATACAGCATTGGCTAAATATAGCGCTGGTTATAATAAACCCCTGACAATGTACTCAACAAGGTGATTTGAGGCAATTTCAAAATTTGATGCTTTGGTATAAGGGTTGTGAATTTTTGACAATCAGGCTAAGAATTTGCGTAGTTGATTCAAAAATCCTTGCAAAACCTTGGTTGGGATTTTATCCAAAGCCGGCTCGATGGCTTTGCCCGATATAAAGTCGTCTACTGCCTGTATCGCGACACCGTGAAAATTTTCAAGTTCATCGGCATACATCTGGGCTTGTTCGAGTTTGCCATCAGCCATTGCAAGGCAGTAATTTACAACGATATGGTAGATGTCCGATGGTTTGACATCCTTTCGATGCTCAAGGGGGATTGAACTTGCAACAGGTGCGGTATGCCCCATTTCGGCTATAAGGGCTTGTTCTTCGGGGGTGAGTGTTCCTGTGCCCTGGTTGCCTTTTTGCTCATCTTCATCAGGGGCTAATTCGAGCAATTCATCATCGGAAACAGGCATGGGGATGTAATTAGCCTGTTTGCAATACGGACATCTGCCCCACTTACCGCCAGCTGAATCGGGTGCTTCAACCTTTTTACCGCAATGTTGACATCTAAATGAGATAGCCATTGTTTATTCCCCTATCGCCTTGATGATAAGTCTTTTTGGTCTTTGACCATCAAATTCAGCATAGAAGACCTGCTGCCAAGGGCCTAAGTCCAATTTGCCATTCGTTATTGGCAAGATAACTTCGTGATGGATAAGAAGATTTTTCAAATGAGCATCACCATTAATCTCACCAGTGCGATGATGACGATAATCCTTCCTGAACGGTGCAAGTTTCTCGAGCCATTCGTCAATATCTGCAAGAAGCCCGCTTTCAGCATCATTAACAAAGACCCCTGCTGTAATATGCATCGCGGAGACAAGCACCATTCCCTCTTTAATTCCCGATTGCGATACCACCTTTTCGACACGATCGGTTATATTGATATACTCACGATGCTTCTTTGTGTTAAAAGTAATGTATTCCGTCTTCGATTTCATCGCTGTCGTCCTTTTTCCTGCCAGCCAGCAACCAGGCGATAATAAGTAAGATTAATCCAGCAAGTGCGATAAATCCAGCAGCATACCATGCAAGGAAGATAATTAGCTTCACCAATAATAAAAGCAAGCCCAATGCTAATAATACTATACCCAAAGCAAAAAGTTTCCCTATCGGGCCACCAAAACCAAACTGTTTGTACATTCTATACATCTATACTCTCATCAGGTTCTCTTTCGTTCGCTGCTTGTCAATAATATCATAGCATCGTCGCAGACTGACTGCAAAATAATAGCCCATAAAGTTTGTCTTTATGATACCTTCTACAGAAAGGAGATTGATTATCAGTTAAAATCTCAGAAATCTAATCATCGAGCAATTATGCGAGTTCTTCGACAAACTCAACCTTTTAGTAATGTAATATTGTATTCATGGACCATCAGGGAAATAGCAAGGTCATACCAAACCTATCGAGCGTGATAAGCGAACGGCTTTTACCACGTGTTCGGCAACCGGCTCAGTATATCGGTCTGGAGACCAACGCCTACTGCAAGGTTGTGGATTCTGCCCAGATAACCGTTGCGATGGCGTTCCCGGATACCTATTCGGTCGGTATCAGTCATCAGGGAAATCAGATACTCTATCACATAGCAAACAATCTGCCGGGAGTTGCCTGCGACAGGACTTATTGTCCATTACCTGACGCTGAAGCCGTCATGCGGTCAGAGAAGATCCCCCTCTTTGGTTGGGAATCTCGCCGGGCAGTTGGGCATTTCGATATGCTGGCATTCTCAATACCACATGAGACGTGCCTGACCAACGTGCTGACGATGCTGGACCTTGCCGGTGTACCCCTTCGGGCGAATCAACGGACTGAATCGCATCCGATAATAATAGCCGGTGATGCCATTGCCGATGCCCCCGAACCGATGGCACCGTTTATTGACCTGTTCTGCGTCGGTGATGGCGAAGAAACCTTCGTCAGATTAATCGAGTTGCTTCGCCAGGCCAAGCAGGCTGGTGCAAGCAGGCAGGAATTCATCCTCCAAGCCGCCAGGAGCATCCCTGCCGTTTATGCCCCGCAATACTATCGTCCTGTATATAACGATGATGGTACGTTGAAACAGCTACGCCCTGTTGAGGAAGGTTTGCCGTCTTATATCAAGCGAGCTCGAATTGCGAAGTTATCTAACTCGCCCGATCTTGCCAATCGGCTCGTCCCCCTCACTGAGGCTGTTCACGATAGGATAGTCATCGAGATAATGCGAGGCTGTCCGCACTCCTGTCGATTTTGCCAGGCTGGTGCTACCCGCAAGCCCGTCCGTTGTAGAAGCGTTGACGAAATCATTGACATCGCCCGCCGGGCAGTCAAAGCCACCGGCTATCACGAAATTTCCCTGCTTAGTTTATCAAGCAGTGATTATCCATGGTTCAAGGAGTTGGTGGAGCGATTGACCAATGAGTTTACTCATCGAAATATCTCCATCTCCTTGCCTTCGCTGCGGGTGGATAAGCAATTAGAAATTATTCCACTGATGACCAGCCAGGTAAGGAAGAGCGGTTTGACCATTGCTGCTGAAGCCGGCAGCGAACGGCTACGTCGTGCTATCAAAAAGAACATCACCGAGCAGGAGATGCTAAACGGCGTTCGTGCTGCATGGCAAATGGGCTGGCAGCATGTAAAGGTCTATTTCATGGCAGGATTGCCTGGTGAAAAGGATGAGGACATTGACGCAATCTTCGAGCTCTGCCAACGATTATCGCAAACCCGCATGGATGTGGATTCTCATCGAGGCAACATAACCGCAGCAGTTTCCTGGTTTGTACCACGTCCGCATACCCCGATGCAATGGTCTGCAATGCAGCAAGCTGAGTATTTCTGGTCAGTCCGTCAGCGGCTAAAAAAGCTGTCCCGTCGCACCGCTGTCCAATTTAAGTTTCATCGTATCGAACGCAGTATTCTTGAAGGAGTACTTGCACGAGGCGATAGACGATTGGCTGATGTCATCGAAACTGCATGGAAGCAAGGTGCGAGGTTTGATGCATGGAACGAATACTTCGATTACGAAAAGTGGCAATATGCCTTTGAAAAGACGGGCGTGAACCCCTACTTCTACGCCCATCGTCAGCGAAGTACCGATGAACTCTTACCTTGGGACCACATCGAATCTGGCTGCCCACGCGAAAAACTGCTTCAGGAGTGGGAAAGATTAATCCAGGCAATTGGGCAATAATGATCCTATGCCGTTGTTTAAATACCGATGGCAAATAGTTGAATATCACGATGGAGAATCGTTTTTCCTTTACTCTGGCAGATATTTTTCGCTATTATCTAATTCAGGCGCAAACCGAATCGCCAAAGGAAAGGATCGATAGTTTATGAAGTGGTTGATTTTTTCCCTGATCTTTGTCTTGCTCGGGGGTATGGTTTTTGCGTTTTCCACCTGCCGTAGTGCAAGTGCGGGCGGACGGGTTGAGATAACATTATTTTGCTGGCCATTCGCAACCTTGATTAAGGTAAACCGTGAAAGAATTGCAATATATGAAAAGGAGCATCCTCATGTAAAAATCCGCTTGGTCTCAGGTGATGAGGAAAAATATCTAACGATGGTCACTGGGGGTGTTGCACCTGATATTGCAGTGTCGGGTCCAAGCGAGATGCACTACTATGCAAGACGAAATGCAATTCTGCCGTTAGACGACTTCATTGAAAAGGATAAAAGTTTCAGCACCGATGATTTCTTCCCCGTTGCGATAGAAACAATGCGCTACCGGGGGAAAATATACGGCTTGCCTGATAATGGCTCGCCAGTTGCACTGATATACAACAAGGAGATGTTCGATCGATATAATAAGGCACATCCGGAAGATCGTATCGATTATCCTAACGATAGCTGGACATGGGATGATTTTCGGCACGCCGCTAAAGCACTCACGAAGGACCTCGACGGTGATGGCCAGCCTGATGTTTACGGTACAATAATAGATTTCTACCGAAACCGTTTCCCAATCGCTGTTTGGAGTTTTGGTGGAGAGGTAATCAGCAAAGATAAGAGAAGATGCCTGATGGATTCGCCCCAGGCGATTGCTGCTGTAAGAATGCTGCGGGATATAATCTGGGTAGATAAATCCGCCCCATCGGCGTTTACTCAATTTGCAGGTGTCAGTGAGCAAAGCCATACAACGCTTTTCAGAGAAGAACGCGTCGCAATGATAATGAGCACACGTTATCTTTACGATGGCTTGTTGGGAAAGACCCAGTTTGAATGGGATGTCGGCCCTCTACCTAAAGGCCCTGCTGGACAGGTCAGTTTGTATATAGCCGACGGGTGGATTATATCCTCACAATCACTTCATCCTGATGAAGTATGGAAATTGGCCAAATTCCTTGTTAGCCCGTTATCGGCTGAAATAGGGATGCGCAACGGTAGAGGTATTTCATGTACCAAGGCTATTGCCAAGAAATTCCTTTGTCATCCTGGCGTCAAGCCGCCTCATGAATGCGTCTGGATTGACATGATAAATGTAAGCCGGCCAAAGGATTTCGAGTTTCGTTTTGGAATGGGTGGTTACTTTAGCAAGGCAATGAACCAGATGTATTTTATCCCACGTGGGCAAAAGACGCCTGAGCAAGTTTGCAAGGACCTTACCGCTATCTTCAACAAGGGGCTTAAAATCCTTTGGGAGGAAGAAGGCGGATGGTAAAACTGTAAAATTATCGTGGCTTTCTCTTGACAACGGCATCAGGAGAACGTTAACTTGCTTTGAATTATTGCGAAGACTTTGAGAATATGGGTTGTTAAAAAACTATAATCTTTCGATACTATTTGGAAAAAGTAAGGGCTAACAAGAGGAACGAAGGTGGCCAAGAAAAAGGAAAGTGTACCTACAACATGGCGAAAACACGCTGCCTTGGCAGGATATTTATTTATCCTCCCTAATGTATTAGGTTTTCTTGCATTTACTTCCCTGCCTGTATTGGCTTCGCTGCTTTTGAGTTTTTCTAAATGGGACTTACTTAGTCCCCCACGATGGGTGTGGTTTAAAAACTATATCGCATTATTCCATGACACTGATTTCTGGAGAGTACCCAACGGGTATTTCTATAACACTGTTTTCATGATGATGGCAATTCCCGTCAGTATTATGCTTTCTCTATTCCTGGCGGTTATCCTCAACCAGAAATTGCCTGGAATGATTCTTTACCGTACCCTATTCTTCCTACCTTCGATAACCGCTGGTATCGGAACGATGATTTTGTGGATGTGGTTGCTCAACCCTCAGTTTGGGTTGATTAACCTTATACTTGGTAATATTTACAATGCATTTGCATGGTTAGCATCGGGGGTAGGATGGCATTGGGCCGCCTGGGAAAGCATTAGACCACTCTGGCTATCTGACGAGAATTGGGCTAAACCGGCATTGATTTTAATGGGACTCTGGGGCTCCATGGGCGGAATGAATATGATTTTGTACCTTGCTGCGCTTCAGGGTGTTCCACAAGAACTCTATGAATCCGCCAAGATCGACGGCGCTAATGCCTGGCAGCGCTTCTGGAAAATTACCTGGCCAATGGTAAGCCCCACCACCTTCTTCATCTTCGTAATGGCAATTATTGGTGGTTTCCAGGGCGGTTTCATGGCAGCTCAGGTAATGACAGGCGGCGGTCCTAATGGTGCGACCACCACCATCAGTTTCTATATTTACGAAAATGCATACCTGTGGTTCCGAATGGGATATGCTTCGAGCATAGCCTGGTTCCTGTTTGGGATAGTGCTGATATTGACGCTTTTCAACTGGAAGTTTAGTCAGAAACTGGTGTTCTATGGATGAGCAACAAGAAATAGTACGAGTACGAGTTCGAAAAGGCATAAGCATTTGGACAATCATTACATATTTGTTCCTAACGGCCCTGGCCGTAACTATGGTCTTTCCATTTTATTGGATGGTACGGACGTCACTTATTGATCCAAAGGACGTGTTTATCTCGCCCCATAGGGTAGGATACCTGAGGTGGCTTTTGCCGGAATCGTTTCCGAAAGTAGATAACTTCACCCAGGCATTGACTGCCGTACCGTTTGGTCGAGCATATATTAACAGCATACTCATATCGGCATGTGTGACGTTTGGGCAGGTCTTTACGTCAAGTTTAGCAGCCTTTGGCTTTGCCAGATTGAAGTTCCCGGGTAGAGATAAGATATTCCTTGCTTATCTTGCAACCATGATGATTCCCGGTGCGGTCACTATGATTCCTGTATTTATCTTGACCAGCAAGCTGCCCTTCTGGCTTGATGATGCAATTAGCTGGTTAACTCACACACGCTCGGTTATATTCTCATCAAGTTATTATATGTTCCACAATACCTACGTGGGGCGCCCGTTGGGACTTGATAGTTATTTCACGCTTATTGTCCCTGGAATGTTCAGTGCTTATGGTACCTTTTTGCTTCGTCAGTTCTTCATGTCGGTCGAAAAGGATTATGAAGAGGCTGCTCGAATAGATGGTGCTGGCACATGGTTGGTGTATTGGAAGATAATGCTTCCATTGAGCAGGCCTGCAATAGCAACGCTGGCAATTTTCACGTTTATGGGATCTTGGCGAGCATACATGTGGCCGCTGATCGTTACCTTCCGAGAAGATCTCATGACCGTACCTATACTTGTGCGATTCTTCCAGAGCAAATATAGTACGGATTGGACGCTCCTTATGGCAGCATCTATCGTGCAGATTACCCCTGTGCTTATTGCCTTTATCATCGGTCAGAAATATTTCATTCGCGGCGTCAGGATTGGTGGCATAAAAGGCTGATTATTCTTTGCCAATTTGGGATGATCATCCCAAGCAAAAGTAGGCTTTACCTTCCTGTCTTACATGTTTTTCACTCATTGTAGATGTGATGATGTGTAGATGTCTTGCTTGCTCCAAAAAGCAATTTCCGTTTTCTCTACATAGATGATACGGTTTGACCTGAACCGCTCTCTTCGTTAGCATGTTCATAAACTATTTCTGACAAGTAAGGAGTTGGTGCATAATGAATCTTGAATCAACGATAAGCAATTTGAAGTACGATGCCAATGGCCTGATACCAGCAATCATTGTTGATGCAGAAAACAAGCAGGTCTTGATGATGGCATACATGAATGCAGAATCTCTACGGATGACCTTTAGCACCGGCAAGACCCATTTCTGGTCGCGAAGCAGGGGTGAATACTGGATGAAGGGGCAGACTTCCGGACACATTCAGGAAGTCAAGGCTGTTTACGTCGATTGCGATGCAGACACTCTTCTCATCGAGGTCATCCAGCACGGGGCTGCCTGCCATGAGGGATACCGCTCTTGCTTCTACAGAAAGATTGAACCTGATGGGGAAATAAAAATTATTGCCGAGAAAATATTCGACCCTTCTGCGGTTTATGGTAAGAATCAACCTACCAGCGAGCAAAAGTCGGACAAATGAATGAAATTGCTATAATTTCATCGTTGCCATGATAATCTTTCGAACAAGAGATCGAGCATAATGAAAGAGAGAAACGGTCAAGCGGAGCGCCCGTTTTCAGTTCGTCGCCGCATTCTCCTTGGCTGTGATATATTGATGGCGGTAGCAGCGGCAACGGCTATTGCTGCCCTTTCGCTTGAATACGGTTTTTACATAAAGCCCGTTCCAGTAAGGTACCTTCATACAATTCAGGCGGGCGTACTTGTAGTATTTATCCTGGATCGACTCACACGACTCGCAATCAGCACAACAAAGAAGAGATTTCTGCGAGAGAACTGGATTGATTTTGTTCTCATGATAGCCCTGTTGTTAGCAATCATCGCAGCAGTAAGCGGGCATCTACACATGAGATTTTTATCAGCAGCTGCTCTATACGTGATAATCACACAAGTTTATATCCTCGCAACTCTTGTAGTTCGGACGATAACCTTCCAGTTTAGAATTGCTGGAGCTGCTATTCCACCGGTATGGGCGTTGATAGGAAGTTTTGCCGTAGTAATACTCTTTGGAACGGCACTTTTGATGCTTCCACGAGCGACACCGGTGGATAAACCAATCGGATTTACCGACGCCTTATTCACTGCCACCAGTGCCACATGCGTTACAGGTCTGATTGTTCGTGATACAGGTACTGAGTTTACTCGCTGGGGACAAACGGTCATTCTCGCTATGATTCAGCTCGGCGGGCTTGGGATTATGATCTTTGCGACCGTCTTTGCAATGCTTGCAGGGAGGGGCTTGAGCATAAGGCAGAGTTTGTTAGCCGGTCAGACCCTTACTACGTCTCCCGAGCCGGGGCGCATCGGCAGAATGGTCACCTTTGCAGTGATTTCTACTATTTGCATTGAAGCGGTTGGGGCAATATTGATGTATCCGATGTGGAAAGCATTCGTCCTAAATGGAGGTAAATCCGATGCCATTTATCGCAGCATATTTCATAGCATTAGTGCCTTTTGCAACGCGGGATTTTCATTACAAAAAGATAGCTTAGAGTCGCTACGGGATAACTGGCAGGTCATCGGGGTAATGGCACCGTTGATTGTTCTGGGCGGGTTAGGGTTTCCTGTCCTTTACGACCTTGTGCAAACCACTTGGCATAAATTGATAAGGCGGTATAGGCAAACAGAACCATCTGCAAGACAGGCATTATCTTTGCATAGTAAAATGATACTAACAACATCAATGATACTGCTGATTCTCGGAGCAATAATGCTCTGGACGATAGAATCAGCTTCGAGGCATGGTCGGCGATTTGGGGCACCATTAAGGATGTCCGATAATCCTCCTCGAATGGGTAGATCAAATTCGCTTACAGAACTTGATTGGCCGAAGCAGGTGAGAGAATCACTCTTCCAGTCGGTAACCGCAAGGACTGCTGGATTTAATACTGTTGATATGAAGCAACTTTCTATTGGGGCAAAACTCTGGCTTTGTCTAATGATGATTATCGGTGGTTCTCCTGCCAGTACTGCTGGTGGAATGAAAACTGCTACGCTTGCGGTATTAATACTAACAATATGGTCAATGCTTCGTCGGCGGGAAAAGGTCGAAGGGTTCAGGCGAACGATAACCGAACCATTCGTCTATAAGGCGATTACATTGGCAGGGCTTTACATATCGCTTGTTGTCGTGATTACGCTATTTCTTTCGGTATCCTTAAATGGTAAAGGATACCCATTCATTGATATATTTTTCGAAGCATGCAGTGCATGCGGTACAGTGGGGCTGACTTGCGGCGTGACCAAGGGTTTGACGACGCTGGGGAAATACATAATCATATTTGCAATGTTTGTAGGACGCCTTGGGCCATTGACTTTGCTAATGGCGCTGATGCTACGATTGAGACCTGTAAAATATGCTTATCCTGGTGAGGAGGTAATATTGGCATGAACCGTTTTGCGGTAATTGGTCTGGGACGTTTCGGGATGAGATTAGCCAAGGGGCTGGCAGCAGCAGGTGCGGAAGTCATAGCGGTGGATAAACGCCCTGAGCTGGTCGAGCAGATGCGCGATATTGTCACGTTAGCGGTTTGCCTCGATGCTACGGACGAAGAGGCAATCGTGGCACAGGGCATTGATAAAGTTGACGTGGCAATTGTCGGTGTCGGCGGGGCATTTGAAGCCGGTGCCCTTGCTACTTCCATATTGAAAAGCCTCGGCGTTCCACGAGTTATAAGCCGGGCAACCACCAAGCAGCGAGCGGAAATCCTCTCACGAATCGGTGCTGATGATATTGTCAATCCTGAAGCCGAGTCCGCCGACCGCTGGTGCAGCCGACTTGTCATGCCACAAGTTCTTGAGAAAATCGACCTTGGGGATAAACATTCGCTTGTCCAAATTCGGGCACCATCAAGTTGGACAGGAAAGACGCTGGCACAGCTGAATATCCGCAAAAAATACAAGGTCAACGTTGTAGTAATCCACAGACCTCTTAAAGGTGCGGATCAGCACGGTCAGACCTACCTAATCGACACCCCTTTGCCTGACAGTATGATCGAAGCGGGTGATTCATTATTAGTGGTTGGCACTAACGAGGCAATAGAAGCCCTACCTAAGGAATGATCACAATCCGCTCAAACCGACTGGACTTGAGCGAATGACGCTTTGAGAATGACTTCTTGGAATAAAAACGAGACAGACTTACGAAATCTGCGTCGTTATCGGATAGGTTGAAATTACGTTAGTCCTTCCGCTGTTGGATTAGTTCTCCGAAACCTCTGCCTGGTTGCTATCTGCGTCAACTAATGATTTCTGAGAGAGCATATCTTTGTTAGATTTATCTTTCTTAGGTTCATTGCAGGCTGTCGGTGGCAGACCTCGCTCGATGCATTCGATCTTTTTTACTCTCCGCTCGTGTCTACCGCCTCTTTCAAATTCTGTTTCAAGCCAGCTTGTAACGATTCGTTTCATCATTTCCTCTCCAAGGACATCGCTGGCAAGGCATAGAACATTTGCATCGTTATGACGGCGAGACATCCTTGCGGTAAGTTCGTCGTTGCATATCGCTGCCCGGATGCCAGGTATCTTATTAGCCACTATGCTCATCCCGATGCCTGTTCCGCAAAGCAGGATTCCCCTGTCGGCTATTCCATCGGCAACGAGTTTGGCTGCTTCATAACCCATATCGGGATAGTCGCAACTTTTTGAAGAATTCGTTCCCATGTCAAGGACTTCGTGTCCATACTCGGTAAGCAAGGAAACGAGTTTTTCTTTCATCTGGTATCCACGATGGTCGGTAGCAACTGCGATCTTCATAACAAGTTCTCTTTTACACGTTTATTGAGATTTCTTCTTATCCGCTTGGCCACTTGCAGGTATTTTCGCAGATTTCCACCAATAGGGTCTTTGATATCATCACTTTCGTCAAGCAAAAATGTCTTACCAGCAGCGTCAGGCACCCTTTGGATTACCTCATCGACGTGCCTTCGACACATACAGAATATCACATCCGCCCAATTAATCAACGATGATGTGAGTTTTCTTGCATGATGTTTTTCTAAATGCCCACCAAATTTGGCAACGGCCTGGAAAGCATAATCCGAAGCCCTACTACCCGAGACAGCCCAAACGCCTGCTGAAAGTATCTCTTGTCCGAACCTTTCCAGCTCATCTTCACTACAACCGATCTGCTCAGCAAGCATTTTCCTTGCCAGTGCCGCCGCCATTGGACTTCGACAGGTATTGCCCGTACAAACGAACAATATCCGCCGTGATGTCAATTGAGCAATCGCATCAGCGTCATATACGCCCTCACGAACAATCCTATAACCATCTCTACAAAATGAAACGATTGTCGATGCCTTTTTATACCGTGTTGGGCCTGCATCGATAAGAACATCAACTTTCCCCTCAAGTTCCCTTATTACTTCCTTACCAGAAGTCGCTGGTTTTTGACCTGCATAATTTGCACTGGTGGCAAGGATGGGCTTACCAGGCTTACCAAGCAGCACCTGAGCAATGGGATCATCTGGACAACGTAATCCCACAATCCCCTCAGGGGCAATTCGATTATACAGGTCTCTATCCCGCAGGGTGCGTTTAGGAAACTCACTATCAACCGGCAGGAGTATTGTCACCGCACCAGGCCAGGCCTTGTATATAAGCGCACGGGCTAATACTGGCACATCCTTGACATACCAGCGCACCTCACTGGGCTTAGAAATATGCACTGTAAAAGGTGATTTAGGTCTACCTTTCAAGACTCTAAGTCGTTGAACAGCGGCAGCATTGGTGGCAAGCACACCCAAGCCATAGACCGTTTCTGTGGGAAATGCTACGATCGTACCCTTATTAAGCGCCTGAATAGCCGGTGCAAGCTGCCTGCTTAGACGCCGACGGTCTGAACTGTTCGATATATCATATTCCGACGGATTAATCTTGATGACTTCCATGCCCGCTCATACCTCAGCAGTCAATTATCAAGACAAAAGGTGTGGTAAGTCAACTACATCCGTATTATCTCCCCGCCAATTATAGGAAAACGGTGGGATTTCAGTCTTCTTCCGAACGCATGGATTCTCTGGCAGTTACAAGCCCCCTGTTGTAGGGAGGCTGGGCAGTAAGAACCCGTCGAACAAATTCTCTAAACCTTGCTGCCGGTGCCTTCCATTCAGTATGAGCATCCATTTCTTTCAATGCCTCTTCTAATGATAGCGAACTTCGATAAAGTAAACGATACGCCTCTTTTATTTGTTTGATGTCTGTTTGGTCAATGTAATCAGCCCGGCGGAGACCGACTATATTAAGTCCAGCGATGTAATTATTCCCCATCACCATTACGAACGGAGGAACATGCTGAGAAACTGCCTTTGTGCCGCGAATCATCGATAGTTCGCCAAACCAGCAAAATTGATGTAGCAAGGTATTTCCTGAGAAAACCGCACCGTCACCTACTTCGCAATGTCCTGCTATTGCAGCATTATTGGTCAGGACGACGCGGTCGCCGATTATACTATCGTGCCCGACATGAGACTGCGTCATGAAATAGCAGCCGTTGCCTATTACGGTTGCACCGCCGTCGGTGGTTGCCCTGCTTATGGTAACATACTCCCGAAAGATGTTATCCGAACCGATGCGAAGATATGTTTTCTGCTCCGAATCGAACTTGTAATCCTGAGGTTCACCACCAAGGACGGCATAGGGATGAACGATATTATTTTCCCCAAGTATGGTATATCGCCTGATAATGGCACCGGTCATTATCCGACAGCCTCGAGATATAACTACGTCAGGCTCCACTACGACATAAGGACCTATGGTAACGTCGTCGGCTATCTCAGCTGAACTATCTACCATTGCTGTTATATGAATCTGGGTAGCCATTCTCTCCGTCCACTTGCAAAAAGCCTCAATCGATATAATAATCAAGCCAGCCAATTATTCGACTAATTATCAGGCAATCATAGGAGAAACAGTTTTTTTCCTAAAATCAAACTTTTGTCCTTTTGCAACACAAGGGATAAAATAGGATATATGTCAAGTTCTACAATTGCAAACCGTATTGGTCAATTGCTCGAGCCATACGCCGAGAAGGCTAACTCAGCCTTGCGAAGATGGCTTGATGATGAGGATGTTCCTGCCTCACTGGCTGAAGCGATGCAGTACGTTGTATACAACGGTGGCAAAAGATTGAGACCTTCTCTCGTTATATTATCAGCTGAGGCAGTCAATGATTGTAAGAATTGGATTGTTGACCCCACCCCTGCTGCTGTTGCCGTTGAGATGGTGCATTGCTATAGTCTGGTTCACGACGACCTACCTGCGATGGATAACGACGACCTTCGGCGGGGTAAGCCTACCTGCCATGTTAAGTTCGGTGAAGCAATGGCGATACTCGTCGGCGATGCCTTACTGACGAGGGCATTTGAGGTAATCTCCCGAGGTATTTCCAATGAGCGGATAGCAACTAAATTAGTGGCTGAGTTAGCATCAAGTGCAGGACCTGCAGGATTAATTGCCGGTCAAGTGGCTGATATGGCATTGTTCGAAGTGCCACAGAACCTGGCAGGGATGCATTATATCCACGAGCATAAGACGGCAGCGCTTCTTCGATGTTCTACTCGAATGGGCGGCATCTGTGCAGGTGCAACCGAAGAACAACTCGAGGCACTGAGTAAGTATGGTGAGAAAATTGGCTTGGCATTTCAGATTATCGACGACTTGCTCGACGTTATCGGCTCGGTCGATACCCTCGGCAAAACTCCCGGGAAGGACGCAAGATTAGGAAAGAAAACCTATATAACTTCAATGAATCATGATCAGGCGAGGCAACTTGTCAATGAATTAACTCTCCAGGCTGGTGAGGCGTTGGAAATTTTTGGACATCGAGCAGATAAACTAAAAGAATTGGCAATTCTCTTGTCTCATCGGGATCGGTAAGTTGAGCAATAACCAATGAAGCATCATAAACATCCAAATGAATCAGAATTGCAAGAATCTCAGCGGATTGACATTCTTGGGCAGATTGCCTCCCCCGCTGATCTGAAAAATATATCACCGGAACAACTCAAATTGCTTGCAGAGCAGGTTCGTCAGCTCATTATGGAGACTGTATCAAAAACCGGGGGGCATCTGGCAAGCAATCTCGGAACAGTCGAATTGACCATCGCTCTGCACAAAGTATTCGATTTTTCCAGAGATCGGCTCTTTTGGGACGTTGGCCATCAGTGCTATACGCACAAAATTCTCACCGGTAGAAAGGACAAATTTAACACGCTCCGCCAAAAAGGTGGATTGAGCGGCTATCCCTCCCCTGCTGAAAGCGATTATGACCTATTCATCGCAGGCCACGCCGGTACTGCCATTTCAACGGCTATGGGTTTGGCATGGGCAGATCAGCACTATGGTAGAAATGATAGGAAGATTGTTGCCGTTGTCGGAGATGCTGCTATCGTCAATGGCCTGTCGCTTGAAGCCGTAAATAACATCGGGCTGTTGAAACGCCAATTTCTCGTGGTACTTAACGATAATTCAATGGCAATAGATGCCACTCAAGGCACTCTTGCTCGATTGCTTGATCGTATCCGCCTGACACGAACGTATTCTGATATCAAGCACTCTGCAAAACAGCTGATTACAGGCTTACCGCTGGGGGAAGAAATTGCCCAAAAACTTGAGCGTTTCAAGGAAGGTTTACGCGCTGCCGTTCACGGTCAGCAACTCTTCGAGGCACTGGGATTCAGGTACTTTGGACCGGTGGACGGGCATGACATCGATTCGCTTCTGGAGATACTCGAACACCTTGCCGATCTTGCCGAACCGGTGATTCTGCATGTACACACTCAAAAGGGCCATGGTTGTGAATTCGCCTCGAAAGATCCAAGCAAGTTTCACTCCGTCAGCGGCTCGCAACGCCAGGCCAACATTATCGAATCGCCCTCGTCAGGCAAGCTGTCATGGACAGGGGCATTCTCAAGGGCAATCCTTCAAAGGGCAAGAAACGATAAAAGGATTATAACCATCACAGCAGCGATGGCTGATGGCACTGGCTTGGCAGCGGTACGCGACGCCTTGCCGGAACAGTATCTCGACGTCGGGATGAACGAATCGCATGCTGTTGCAATGGCAGCAGGGCTGGCAAAGGCAGGATTGAAACCGATAGTAGCAATTTATTCAACCTTCCTACAGCGAGCATTTGATCAGATATTTCACGAGGTCTCGCTACAGGAACTTGGCGTACTTTTCTGCATCGACCGTGCAGGGTTAGTCGGCTCCGACGGCCCGACGCATCACGGATTATTTGATCTTGCATATCTGCGCATATTGCCTGGATTAGTAGTAATGGCACCGGCAGATGAAGCAGAACTTTCGTCTGCTATAGATTTTGCTTTATCATCAGGCAAACCTGCTGCCATCCGTTATCCTCGTGATGAAGTACCATCGAACCTTCCTGCACAAACGAAAGCACTTTTTTCAGGAGGACAACCCGTCCTCCTGCGCAAAGGCGATGATGGGACAATTCTGGCGCTTGGAGCGATGGTAGAGAACGCCCTATCAGCAGC
>JAGHBS010000116.1 GCA_021160865.1 Planctomycetota bacterium
TCGTCTCCTTGATGAGTTTAGCGATAGCAATTGGAATGGTCGTAAGCAACCCGATATTCGTAACCGAGGTAATCTGGAGGCACATCGAAGCAGGTGAACGACCGGCAGAAGCAGCAGAATTCGGCGCATCCGAGGTGGGTATGGCGATTACTGCATCAACCTTGACGACCATAGTAGTATTTGCGCCATTCATCTACCTAACGGGGTTGGTGGGGATAGTCTTCAAACAACTTGCGATAATCGTCACCGTTACACTTCTCGGTTCGATTTTCACTGCCTTTACGCTCACGCCGATGCTGGCTTCGAGGTGGCTAAAACCCATCGAGAAGCAAAATTACGTGGTTCTATCGGCTCGGTGAACGATTTTATCAACGGCTTGAACAAACCTATGGCAAGGTGCTTCAAGCAGCATTGAATAATCGCAAGAAAGTCGTCCTCGCCACGTTGGCTATCTTCCTTGTAAGCTTGCTGCCAATGAAGTACATCAGTTCGGAACTGTTTCCCGATACCGATACTGGGATGGTAAGCATATCAATGGCGCAGGATGAAAGCACTCGGCTCGAGGAATCCGCTAAATTAGCGAGGCGAGTGAGCAAGATATTCAAAAAACTCGTTCCGGAAATGACCCAAAGGTATGCCTTCTGTGGCGAGACCGAGGAGGGTATCGGCACCGCTGTCGGTATGGAAGAAGGTCCAAATATAGTCGAAGGGGGTGCGAAACTGGTCAGGAAGAAATACCGGCACCGCTCCAGCAAGGAAGTGGCAGCAGCTGTTAGAAAGGAACTCGAAAAAATTCCGGGTATCGAACGAATGAAGGTCATCGCCACTACCCCTATGAAACAAATGATGCTCGGCGGTGGAAAGCAAATTGAAGTTGAAATCGTCGGACACGATTTAAATGTAACTCGACAATTAGCAGAGAAGATAAAAAAGATATTCCTAAAAACCCCTGGAGCGGTAGATGTAACGGTAAGTTTCAAAAGACCGAGGCAGGAAATTCACGTCTTCATCAACAGGAAAAAGGCAGCCAGCTTAGGTATCACAGCAGCGGCGGTAGCACAGGTGCTCCGCAGCAGTTATTATGGATTCGAGGCTACTAAGTATCGTGAAGCAGGGGAAGATTTTGATATTTTCGTTCGTCTCAATAAACCGGGCAGAAGTTCGCTTGATACCATCGGCGAGCTGGACATCCCATCACTCAACGAGCAGGTAAAAACGGTAAAACTCAAGAACATTGCCCGAATCGTCCAGGCAACTGGTCCGGTGCAGATTGATCGGAAGAACCGCGAAAGGATTATCACCGTCGGGGCAGATACCTTCGGCAGGTCGCTCGGTGAGGTAAAGGCCGACGTTGAACGGGCATTGAAAAATCTTGACATCCCACCTGGGGTGACCGTTGAGTTTGGCGGTGAGGCGAAAGAACAACGGAAAGCATTCCGCGACCTCTATGCCTTACTGATTATCGGCGGAATCCTCGTGGTGATGGTAATCGTTTCACAGTTCGAATCCTTCCGCACACCCCTGGCGGTAATCTTTGCCATTCCATTTACGTTCACAGGCGTGATACTGGCACTCTGGCTGACAGGGTTGACCTTGAACATGATGTCATTTATGGCAGTGATTTTGCTAATCGGCGTAGTGGTCAATAACGCCATCGTATTGCTGGACTATGCCGACGTCTTGCGGTCGCGCGGGATAGCACTGATGGATGCCATCGTACAGGCAGGTATCCATCGGCTGCGACCGATTCTCATGACAACCTTCACGTGTCTATTTGGTATGCTGCCATTGGCGGTCTCACGCGGGGAAGGGGCAGAAATGTGGCAACCATTCGGGGTGACCGTCATCGGCGGCCTTTTAGCCTCAACGGTAATCGGACTTATCATCGTGCCGATAATGTACTCGTACTTCTCGAGGAAGGAAATTACGCCCGAAAGGGGATGATACAATGAAAGCAGTGCTAATTACCTATAACGTCGCAATCCACGATGAAGTCATGGAAAAACTAACCAGTATGGACTTGCTCGACGGGTTCACGCGGCTCGAACGGGTAATAGGTAAGGGAAAATCGAGTGGACCACACTTCGGCAGCCATATTTGGCCTGCTTATAATTCTGCACTTTTAATAATCACCGAAGATGAAAAATCCGCACGAATACTCCAGGCAGTGCGGGAGTTGAGAGAAAAATTCGCAAAGGAAGGAATAAAGGCATTTAGCTGGGCCATCGAGCAGATAACCTGACAAACATTTTCATTTCACCAGCCACTCTTTGAGGATAAGCAGTCCTCTCATCTTGTGCATCATCATAGGTAAATAAATTTTACCGATCTCATTCAGCCTCACCTCGGACAGCTGCGAGGTAGCGCTCATGTTGGACAGCAGTGCTGCGAGGCTTTTCAATCTCAGTGATGGGTTTACCATGACGGAAGATGGTTACAGTTCCGGTCGATTCGCTGACGGTTATCGCAACGGCATCGGTTGCAGCAGTGATGGCTGCTGCAGCATAGTGCCTGGCACCTAATCCACGCGGCAACTCCAGGTCCTTATGCTTGGTTGTTTCAAGATACGCCCCGCATGTCTCAATAACGCCGTCGCTTCGGATGATAAATGCCCCGTCAATGGTAGAAAACTCCTTTACGGTCTCCTCAAGCCGTTTATCAAGGATGTTGCGTTGATCTTCAGGGTATCCCTGGAAAGGATTGAGGATAAGTTGATGCGATAATTCCATGACACGTTTACTATCGCCGATAACGAATAATGCCCCCACGGGTTTACCTTCTCTACCCTCATTTCCAAGCTCGGTTGCCAGATCAAGGACTCGCTCGACAACTTCAGGTCTGACATCGGCTGGCAAGTCCTGGCCATCCTCCGAAGCGGAGTACATTTCGTACTCTCGCCCAACATCGGTAATCATTATCGTATCAAGCGTACCACTCTCAGCAATTCCTGTTATAAAGATGACGATGTCGCCAGGACGAATCATATTCCGAGATAATGCCAGAAACACCGCTATTTTAATCTGTCCCATTCGTGTCAACGGGATGTTGGGAACACGCAAGCACTTTTTACCAGTACGATTTTGCTCTTCCTGTTCCTGAGAGGTGCGCGTAATATAAATGACCTTATCTTCAATCGATTCAGGTGGTTTAATTTGCGGGTCTGAAAGGGCATCAAGATAGACGAACACGGCTGTGGCACCAGATTCATCTGCCATTTCACCAACATGATTTAGAATTGCTTGAGTAATCGCACGTGCTGGTTCAGTGGTTCTACGTCCCATCAGATTTACTCCCATTGACATCATCCATCGTAGCATCAAAAGATGACATGGGCAAGAATCAGGCTAAAGTAAGTGTATGTTTTCAATCACGTCCGCAAGTAGGCACCGAGAGCGCCAGCGAGCGTATCGACCACCTGCTTAATCA
>JAGHBS010000120.1 GCA_021160865.1 Planctomycetota bacterium
ACGGTAATACAGGTCATGGCGTGTTTCTCAATCAGAGAAGAGGACCTGTTAGGAATAATTGGTTTATCAATAATACAATCTACGGTAATAAAGGTGATGGAATATATAATAAACAAACGCTTGCACCAGTTGCCAAGAATAACATAATAGTTGGAAATGGTGGTGCCGGTATAAGAGGAAGTTTCAAACTTGTTTCCTACAATAATGTTTGGAACAATGCAGGTGGTAATTATAAATGCACAACGAATGAAGGAAATATATCTACGGATCCTCTTTTTGCTGATCCTGATAAAGGCGACTTTCATCTCAAGAGCAAGGCAGGTAGATGGGATGCAGAAATCGGCAAGTGGATTAAAGATGATATAGATTCTCCCTGCATAGATGCAGGTGATCCGAAGGATGATTTTTCCAAAGAGCCTGCTCCCAATGGAGGTAGGATAAATATGGGTGCGTATGGCAACACTCATCATGCATCGAAGAGTTAAAAGTAAATTTCTTCTCGTCAAAATAAAGTCTAAATAAAAGTGACTTGTTTTTAGGCCTTTAGGTTGGTAAGAACTAATCTATCATTGGAGTAGCGACTTTAGAGCTTATCGAAGATTTTTATTGTTTGAGAGACTGTTTGAGTTACCAGAAGATTTCATCGGTTCTGTCTCCATCCGTCGTTTTATTTATATGATTCCTTCTTCTATACCCTTTTTACCTACTGCAATCTACAGTGGGATACTAATCAGTTTGGCATCTTTGAATTTCATTCTTGCCCGCACGTCACGGTCATCACAGGCATAGATCCTTCACCGAAGTGCTATCGCCCCAATCCGAATAAACCAACTTATACAATCGCCGCTGTCTTAAACGGCAAAACTATTACCGAGGCGGAACTAAGAAGCAATCGTCGCTAAATCTACTCTTACAATGAATGATAAAGATTAATACCCAATAAAGACATTTCGGGATGTGATTATAAAAGCGAGCAGCGAGCAAATTTGCTCGCTGCTCGCTTTTTTCACATCGTATCTGCTTTCAAATCGCCAACGTCTTAATCCCTTCTTCTACTCAGTTGGCTGCGTACCTACAAGGAACGAGCCTTTCGGACTATACTCAAATGCACCTACATCAGGCTTGCTACCAACGAAGTAGAGTGCGACACCATCACCATCTTTCCATTCAACTGCCTTATCGACGGTGATAACATTATTTTCATAATCAACCTTTACAACTCTAATCGGACCGCTGTTGCCTACCCGAATGAGGCTTCCTTGAGGCTCGGTAAATCCACCGCTGAACCATTCCTTATCAGGAATTTCCTTATCAAATCCAGCAGTGAACCAGCCAGCGTCTTTGACCTTAATTACCTTGCCTTTTCCTGCACCGACGGTCGTGGTCAGGAACTTACCGGCATCGATGCAAGGTGAGCCTTTTTTGAGCTTGCAGGCATCGCTGCGAGGATCGGGAACAAAGCGAGGGTTGAGCCCTTTTAGGACCAACGGCGTGAAAGGCCCTTTTAGCAGCGGGTCCTTGGAGAAGTCTGTCTTTCCTTTCCCGTTCCAATCAGGGAAAATGCAGTTATATTCAAAGATGAAGTTTTGAATTTTCGGTTCAGACACCATACGCTCATATTTGTAGAAGATATTGTTAACAAACCGCACTTTCTCGGGCGATTCAGAACCTATACTTCGCCTACAATAGGCAAAGGTGTTATTGAAGACCCTTACGTCGGTGCATTTTGCCAATACCCGTATCGCTGGGTTTCTGGTCGTCCCACCGATACGCCGCATCACATTCCCGTAAATCAACACATGGGTCGGGTTTCCTGGAGCGTAACCTTTTTCTCTATCGGAAAGGTGAATGCCTGCCCCCCAGCCGCCATCGACGCTTTCCAATCCTTCCATGTAATTGTGCCTTATCACTGCGTATTCGACATTGGCACACCAGATAGGGGTCTTGGCGCGATATCCCTTTGCAGGACGAAATACATTTCCCTGCACTATGATATAGCGGGAGGTGTTATCTTCACTTCCTTTGTCCAAATTCTGCCCGATATACTGTCCGGTGAGTAAATGGCTATCGAATACATTGTTCTCTGATATCCCATACCAGAACATCCGTTTGAAGGAGATAGTCTGATGCCCTCTCCCAAAAATATAATTATTATGCACGTACGCGTACATACCATAATTCAGGCTTAACCCGTAATCCTGATCGTGGCCATCGTTGGTATCTATGAATTGATTTTCATAGAACTCCAAATGATGGGTTAGTTCAACTTTGCCTCCAGAATGTCCCCAGACCGTTATACCGTTAGCCCCTACACCATCTTCAAAGATACATTTCCCAATCTTGATATACGAAGCAGGATCACCAATACCAATAGCAGAACCTCCTTTGTGCTTGACAAACCTCAACCCCTCAATAACGATATGGTGCCTGCCGGTAAGTCCAATATGCCCATTTCTCAAAATGACTTTCCCAGGCTCCTCTGCCTTTACCACGATTGGAGCCTTTCGCGTTCCACTATTTGCGAAGGTTATCCTCTCTGAACCGTAATCCCCCGATTTGATAATCAACACATCTCCTGCCTTGATCCTGCTACAGCCGTATTTAATCGTCCGCCAGGGTTTGTCTTTCGTTCCAGGATTATTATCGTTTCCATTAGTAGAAACGTAATAAGTTCCTGCAAGAGCGAAGTTGGCGGCTATGCATACTAATACCGACACGCAAACTACTCGCATCAAAACCTTTCCCAATTTCTTGCCGTTCATCTCAATTCTCCTTTCCTAATTTTGCACACGTGCCTAATGCTAAAATTTCCTTCCCATCCTCATGAACAATTGCACAACCGAATGCCTATCCACCTGTATTAAACCCTTTCCTGATAAATATCAACCCAAAATCAGCTCGAAGGTTTCAAAATTCTTAATTTTTTAGATCTACCCGAAGCAAGATATTCTACCCCGAGTTGGCGCACCAGGCTGAAGAAAGGCAAGTTGCATCATCTACATCACTCACTTTACAATCTGGATTGCGAAACAACCATGCCCTTCAAGGACGACTATCACCAGTAAGACGGTGCCGAGCAACTTACAATGATGCCTGACAAAGCATAATAATGTGCTTCGCTTGTAGATAGCCCATCATATCATACAATCTACGTAATTTACCTGTCGTTAGGGAGGCGATTATACTGACATAAAAAGCACTTGCAGGTCGGGAGGGGATATATTAGACAAGATTACTCTTCCCAGGCGTTAATCGCCTTCCAGAGGTCCTGGAGGTGTCCCTCTCGAACAGGCGACTCATCGAAGTGGAAGGATTTGACGCAGCCATCGAGAAAGGCGACGTTGTATATTTCCTTATGCCACATTCTCCCGAAGCAGGGATTATCTGCAAAAGTAGCCAGCGTTCCGGAATTAGCATTGATATTCAAAGGGCCATTTGGCCCGCCGACCTGACTGGATAATCCGCCCCTGTAAACATAGGTGCTGAAAATTCTGGTCTTTCCATCGGCAGGATTGCGATTGTCAAAACTCTTAGGCCAGGCCGGGTTGAACCCTACCCCGCCCCTGCTGGCAGCAGAGGGACAGTAGTAAAACCGTCCGTCATCAATGTATTTACATTTCCAAAGAAGTCCAAAGCCGTACCAACCCTCCTGACTGCTCAAACCTTCATCAACACGCCGAATATCGAACGGCTCGTATGGTGTTCCTCGATCGGGATCGGTAGCCCAATAAGATACCTCTATCGGTCCAGGAGGAAGAAACCCACCATTGTCAAGTGCGTACAAAGGTGCAGCCGAGGCAAGACAACGCAAGGTAACCTGGCACTGGATAATACTTGCCTGGCGGCGAATGTGCACCATCGAAGGCACTGCAATCCCCACCAGCATAGAGATAATCCCCACTGTAATCAGTAGTTCGACAAGAGAGAACCCTCGCCTACCGTGACCACCGCGCACAAGAGAAAACCTCCTTTTTTCGGTACCGGCCATCAATTCTCGACTAACGCCAAGCTGTAAACAAAAATCAGCGTCGAACCCTATTCCGTTGGCGGCGGATGAGCAAAGACGAACCTACCAGTAAAATCGTCAGGCTCGCTGGCTCGGGAACGATAATCAATCCATCAACAATGTCAATATCAACCCCAGCGAAGTTGGTCTTTCCTTCGGGAGTGTTAATCAGGCTCAGGGTGTATTCACCGCTGAAAAGTCCGGTGGTGTCAACCGTTAGCGTCGCCAGCAACCCATCGGCGATTACCGTTCCGCTGGATGTCGTCGTACCCTGGTAGGCACACCTCGGGTTGATATAACTGCCTGGGTTGATGCCGGTATTGTTGCCTTCGAAGATTGTCCCGGTCAGTATATCAACGTCCTCGAAGATCGGTCCCTGTGTGCCTCCTCCGATACAGACATTGAACTCCAGACCCTGGACCTCATCACCACCGGAAACGTAAATCGGTATAGTTTGACCAGCCTGGTTTACATTTAGATAATGAGTCCCTACAACAATTTTTGGCTTAGCATCAGCTGCCGCTGCCAGACTGAACACAATCAGAACACACACGACCACCTTTACTGTAGTATTCATACATTTAGCCTCCGAATTCAATGACTGCTTAATTTATTGAAAACCTTCCTCGAGCTAATTTTATTTTACCACAAACTTGCTTTTTGGCAAAGAAAATTTTTGCTTTATTCCTCGTTTATATCCTCATCAAGGACGTTATGCAGAAAAATCATTAGTTTCTGAGGAAAAACTTTACAAAAATCTATTGAATTGCAGAATGAAACATCTCATATTCCCATCAAGATATTTTGTTTTCGTTAGCCATCAGGGAGAGATCAATGACCCCGAGTAAGCAACAATATCGCTACCTTGCAGGTGTTCCACGAGGCAATAAGATGGTTTTTCTCTCATGGCGATTGTTGAAAGAATATGATCCGGATACGCCATTCGATGTTGAAAGGCGTCAGGGACGGGATGGTAATTGGCAGCGCGTTAACGATCAGCCGATTACCGATTCGACCAATTTCCTCGATACGACACCCCAAGCAGATAGTTATCAGTACCGTGTAGTTACGCCCGATGGGGGTGTTTCAGAAACCATCGAGGTCGATTCCGGTGCACCGGCCACGCTGGTGGCGCTTTCAATTCCGATGAACCCTGACGACGAAATAGACACGATGGGGATTGCTCTGGGTGATATATACAATGACGGCAAAATGGGATATATCATACGGGCTGCTCGTGCAGGGACAATCTGGATTCTCGCTTTCGACCATGATGGAAAATCCTTGTGGGAGTTCGATACAAAGATGCCGCACATCAGCGAGTGGCGCATGTTGCACGTACCCGTGCTTTGCTGGGACATCAATGGTGATGGTCGCAGCGAAGTCGTCTTTCGCAGAGACAGGCAAGGAAGGAAAACACCTCCACATGAACAAACCAGCCCGGATGAGACGGTAGTTGCCGTCGATGCCCAAACAGGACAAATCGTTTGGGAATGCCCCATGACGGTGGTAAATCCACGGGTGAATATGACCGTTGGGCATCTCCGTGGAATGGACGAGCCAGCCTCGCTGGTGCTGCTCGATGGCACCTATGGTGACGTGGTTCTCACCGCTATTGCAGGTGAAAATGGTAAGATTACCTGGCAAGTCAAACAGGCTCGACCTGCAGGGCATAACCTCGACATTGCCGATATCGACGGCGATGGTATTCAGGAAATCATCTGCGGCGGGATCTGCTATAACGGAGATGGGACGATTCGATGGGAAGCAGAACCTTTCGGCCATACCGATATTTCCAAGCCCGCAAGAATAGACCCGAACCGCGAAGGACTCCAAATCTGGTATGCGGTCGAAAGCGGGAATCCAGGCGTATATTTCGTTGATAATCGTGGGCGGACGATCTTCTCCGAACCGTTCCGACACGCTCATTATGGTTGGATTGCCAGGCATACTACGGAAGTTCCCGGCCTCCAGCCCCATACAGCAGAGGACGCCCGTTATGAATATGGTCAGGAAGAAATTGCTCCAAAGATGCGTCAACTTCAACATAATCCAATCTTTCTGCCTGATGGTACGCACTGGTCGAACTTGACGGACTGGCAGCGGAAGAACTTCGTCCCCGTCCACTGGGACGCTGGCCCGGAGGTGGTATTCATCATCCGTAAGGAAAATAAGCGAATCGTCCGTTTCTTCAAGAACGGCGAAATCGAGGATTTGCCAGATGCCAAACTGCCCGAAAGCGGACATTACGGTCGAAATCTAACCTGTGCTGACGTTATGGGTGATTTTCGAGAAAATATCGTTGCCCTGGATACCGACCAGCATCGTTTAATGGTTCTTCTCAACCCTACACTTTGCAACGTTCGTGGGTACTCACCCTTTGAAGACTTTGAATATCGTCATGATCGCAGTCAGCACGGATCGGGCTATTACATATATCTTTCCCCGCCGGATACGGCTGTGAATCGGCGATGATTGATTCATCCCCCGCCCTATTAAAAATAATAAAGGTAATGAAGCATGCTTCGAAATAGCGTGCATCGCTGCCCCGCGTGCATCGCAGCCTCGCGTGCATCGCAGCCTCGCGTGCATCGCGGCCAATTTTCACAGAGGCACATTTCCACAGTGGCGGCATAACAGGTAATAGATGACCATCAAGTATGGTCTATTGCCCCGCGTATTCTTGTATGTAAGAGGAGCAAACAGATAGCGAAGATCGCCATTCCTGCTACCGAGATAATCACTGCCCATGGAAGATTATCCGCATTGTTTCCGACGAAACTCGATAAAAGGATAAATCCGTTAACCCCGCCAAGTGTACATACCCCTGCTGCAACGCTCAGAATGGTCTTGTCGTTGGAATAGAATCGCGATGCCAGAGCGAAAAAAGCTGGCCAGGTCGCTGAGAAGGTAATCCCAAGAATGAAGAAGCACGGGAGGTAAATCACCGACCATCGCAACCACACCGCCGGTATCACCGCTGCCATGCATGCAAGACAGATTTTTATAATACCCCTTTCATTGATTCGTTGCGAAAGCCGAAACGCTGCAAATCGTCCCGCGACAATACCCAACAGCATCGTTACCAAGACGACTTGCGACCAATCCCGAGCGCTTAGCCCCAAGAGAGGCTCACGATGTTGCTCAATAAAGGCAGGGAGCGTGCTGGTGACGCCTGCCTCGCTACCGGCAATAAGTGCAAATTGAATAGATACCATCCAGAACAGCGGTGTTCGAAGAACCGAGCGGGTCTTGCGAGATTCGATATGCTGAAGACGTTCGACTTCGTGCAGATGCTCCAATGCCTTCCTGGGCCAGGTGAATACCGACAATGCCAGTATCAACCAGATAACCCCATAAACTGCTGCATTACTCGTCAAACTAACCCCGACAATCAATGCTAATAGGGGAGCGACTACCTTGCCGATTGAATTGGTTGCATGAAGGAGGATAAGCCCAGCCTGTGGCGCACGGTGCCATAGATCTGCAAAGATAGCATTGGATATACCCGATAAATTTCTCCCCAGCGACATAATTAACCAGCCGCCTGCCAGGGCAAGAACGGCGTGGGGGGAATGGGCATCAATGAAATAGTAAAGTAAAAACGCTAAAAATGAGAGCACTATTCCAATTCGGAACAACCAACCCCGTCCTACACCACCGATGCACCTTGTAAGAATCAATCCAAGGATTCCGCCTGCAAGTCCTATAAT
>JAGHBS010000249.1 GCA_021160865.1 Planctomycetota bacterium
GCCAAGACAAGACGAGCAAAACCTGCACGAGCAAGAACGCTACTTCTGGGGATAACCAAGGCTGCCCTTCGCTCGGAAAGTTTCCTCTCTGCAGCCAGCTTCCAGGAATCAACCAAGGTTCTCACCGAAGCCGCCCTTGCTGGCAAGGTTGACCCATTAAGATTCTTGAAAGAAAATGTCTTACTCGGCCATCTGATCCCTGCAGGAACAGGCTTTAAGCCTTACCTTGGAATAAGAATTAAACGCACTGTAGAGTTGCCTGAGATGGTTCCAGCAGAAGAGGAATAACCCGAACTCACCGAAGCACAAATCCAGCAGGCTACCCAGCGAGCACTAAGCAGCCAAAAGCCATAAACGAATAAGCCGATATACACGTAGAAAAATACTGTAAAAATTCATCGATTAGTGTAAACTTTATATGTGTATAAACGATTGTTGAATATATGCAGATGAGGAGAAACGATGCCGACGATTAATCAATTAGTACGAAGACCACGGAAAAAGCAGGTTGCAAAGAAGAAGAATGTAGCCCTTGAAGGCTGTCCGCAAAAGCGGGGCGTCTGTCTTGTCGTCAAGACTATGACGCCCAAGAAGCCAAACTCAGCCTTGCGGAAGATCGCACGTGTAAGACTTAGCAACGGTAAAGAAATTACTGCTTACATACCCGGTATTGACCATAATCTGCAAGAACACAGTATCGTATTAGTTCGTGGCGGGAGAGTGAAAGACTTACCGGGCGTGCGGTACCACATCATCCGTGGTGCTTTAGATACCGCAGGCGTCGAAGGACGACGACAGGGACGAAGTCTATACGGAGCAAAGAAACCAAAATAATCGCTAAGTCGCAATATGTTGCATAAAGAGGGATATTAAATATGGCATTCAAGAAGTGGACAGCATCTGAAAAACAATTAGCACCTGACCCGCGGTATAACAGCAAATTGGTCAGTAAGTTCATCAATTGTTTAATGTGGGATGGTAAAAAAACCGTTGCGAGGCGTGTATTCTACGATGCGATGGATATCATCGCCGATAAGATAAAGGATGCCTCACCTTTAGAGGTCTTTGAGCAAGCCGTCGAGAATGTTAAACCACTCGTCGAGGTACGATCGAAACGAATTGGTGGTGCGAGTTATCAGATACCTATGCAGGTTAATGAAAAGCGTAGCCTATCATTAGCGATACGATGGATTATCCATGCAGCCAGGAATAAAAGTGGAAAACCTATGTCACAACGATTAGCCTCTGAGATAATGGCTGCCTACCGCAAAGAGGGTGATGCAATGGCCACCCGAGAAAACGTCCACAGGATGGCTGAGGCAAATAAAGCCTTTGCACACTTCGCAAAATAATCCTTCTATCACGAACATAAAAGACCACCCCAGCAAGGTGGTCTTTCTTTTATCTTGATAAAGCAGGAAAAAATAACTTATGAAAACTGTTGGGATTATGAATACGACGCTTCAAAAGCTTAGGAATATCGGTATCGCCGCTCATATTGATGCGGGGAAAACCACCATCACCGAGCGAATACTCTACTTCACTGGCAAGAGCTACAAGATAGGCGAAGTACATGACGGCACTGCTGTTATGGATTATCTGGAAGAAGAACAGCGACGGGGAATTACCATCACATCAGCAGCCACTACTTGTCCCTGGAAGGGATTTACCATCAACCTGATAGATACCCCAGGCCACGTTGACTTCACCATCGAAGTTGAGCGTTGTCTGCGCGTTCTCGATGGAGCAGTGGTTGTATTTTGCGCTATCGGTGGAGTAGAAGCGCAAAGCGAGACCGTCTGGAATCAGGCAGATAGATACAATGTGCCGAGAATCTGCTTCATAAACAAGATGGACCGCGTTGGGGCGTACTTTGAACAGGTTGTAAAGGAGATTCGCGAACGACTTGGGGCAAACCCTCTACCGCTGCAAATTCCAATGGGCTCTGGCGACAATTTTGTCGGACAAATCGACCTAATCGAACAGAAAGCCCTATTCTACGAACCGGCTGATATAGCCACAAATCTGAAAATCGAACCCATCCCGGAAGAATACGTCGAAGCCTCGCAAAAGGCACGAGGAGAGATGTTAGAAACACTGGCAGAACTCGATGACGAATTGATGGACCTTTACCTGCACGATAAGCCCATAAGCCCCGATCAAATCAGGACTGTCATCAGACGAGCAGTAATATCAGGCACCATCCAGCCGGTACTTTGTGGCTCAGCCTTGAAGCACATGGGCATCAGGGCGCTACTTGATGCCGTCTGCTATTACCTACCATCACCGGCAGATGTACCAGCAATAGAAGGTAAGGAATCTGTCGATAGTGAAAAAATTATCAAACGACATCCCCGACCTGATGAGCCGTTTTCAGCATTGGTATTCAAAATCGTCTCGGATGCACACGGTGATTTGTATTATATCCGCGTCTATAGCGGTACTCTTAAGACCGGCGTGCGAGTGCTTAATCCGGTTAGGATGAAAAAAGAAAACATCACAAGAATCTGGGAAATGCACGCCAAGCAACGAATACCTCGCCAGAAAATCCAGGCAGGAGACATTGTAGCAGTCGTCGGTCCGAAACATAGCCTCACCGGCGATACCCTCTGCGACTCGCACCATCCGATAGTACTGGAAACAATGAACTTCCCCGAACCGGTCATATCTATGTCTATTGAACCTGTTTCCTCTGTTGAAAGAACTAAACTCGCTGAGGCATTGGAAATCCTCAAACGTGAAGACCCAACGTTCAAAACCAGTATCGACCGACAAACCGGACAGATACTTATTTCAGGTATGGGTGAATTGCACCTTGAAATACTACGCAATAAAATTATTCGAGATATAGCTGTTCCAGTAAAAATAGGCAAACCCCGTGTCGCCTATAAGGAAACCATCACTACATCAGCCCAGGCTGAAGGTAGATTCATAAGACAGACTGGCGGAAGGGGACAATTCGGTGTGGTCGTCTTGAAGGTTGACCCTGCTGGATATACCGGCAGAGGAAAGGAAGTGGAAACATCTGGAATTACTTTCATAAATGAAATAAAGAAAGGGGCAATTCCGAATGAATACATCCCCGCAATAGAACAGGGTATTCGTGATGAAGCAACCAACGGCCCGCTTGGTGGATACCCTCTTGTCGGGATAACCGTCACGGTCATTGATGGTCAATATCATCCGGTTGACTCATCAGAAATTGCCTTCTCCCAGGCAGGTGCAATTGCATTCCGTGAAGCCGTCAAGCAAGCCAACCCCGTATTCCTTGAGCCGATTATGAAACTCCAGGTAACCATTCCCGAAGAACACCTCGGAGCCGTCACCGGTGACCTCAATACCCGTCGAGCAGAAATAGTTGAAATGAAACGAGCAGGTGGATACTGTAAGTTATTGGCAAATGTCCCACTGGCAACGATGTTTGGATATGCAACTGCACTTCGCTCAATGACACACGGAAGAGGCACGCATACAATGGAACCGACTGGATACAAAATCGTTCCACCCGAAGTAGCTGAAAAATCGGGGCTATTAATATAAATATAAAAATAAATGGTAAGAAGATAGAAAAATCATATCTTGACTGTTGACAAAGGATTTTTTTCCTTTATATTAGAAAGGCTTTGTAATTTCCTCACCTTGCAGTAGCAAGGGTTGAGAGAAGGACGGTATTATGGCGGTGCAGCAAAAGATTCGTATAAGAATGGAAGCATACGATCATCGGGCACTGGATGCCTCGGCAAGCGAAATTGTCGAGCATGCTCGTCGAACTGGTGCTCGTGTTTGTGGGCCAATACCGCTTCCTACGCGAATTGAACGATATACAGTTTTGAGAAGCCCTCATGTAGATAAAAAGTCGCGCGAACAATTTGAGATGCGAACACATAAAAGAATAATTGACATTTACGAACCAACCGGCCGTACCATAGAGGCACTCAATCGTCTTGTGGTACCGGCGGGGGTGTTTATTAAGATAAAGGCTTAGCTTGCAAGCAAATCCCCCAAAGGGATGCTATAACGGTTTCCCATAAGATCCAAGTTGCACGATAGGGAAATAGTCGTCGAGAGAAAAATGAAGTAGTGAAAACTATCAAAAGAAAGTAAAAATGTATCCGTTCATAATCGGGAAAAAAGTTGGCATGACGCAGGTATTCACTGACGATGGTTCTGTTTGTCCGGTGACCGTCGTTTCAGCAGGTCCTTGCGTTGTCTTACAGGTCAAACGCTCTGATTCAAAAGATGGCTATGATGCCATTCAGCTTGGCTACGAAGACATCAAGCCATCTAAGGCAACTAAACCTGCAATTGGTCATGCTGCTCGTGCTAATACAACTCCAAAGCGAATCGTGCGGGAGTTTCGACTTTATAACGAGCAAGTCCAGGCTGAACCCGGTGCCGTCTGGACGGTAGAGGCATTCGAAGATGTAAAGTTCGTCGATGTCACCGGAACGACTAAAGGTAAGGGATTTGCCGGTGGGGTAAAACGGCACGGGTTCAAGGGTCAACCTGCCAGCCACGGTGTAGAGCGCAAGCACCGCTCACCGGGCTCGATCGGTGGTCATGGTACAGACTTAGGACATGGCGGAAACATCAAGAAGGGTAAACGGATGGCTGGACATATGGGGGCTGTCCGATGCACCACCCGGAACCATGAACTTATCGCTGTTGACAAAGAGAACAATCTGCTATTAATCAAGGGCTCATTGCCCGGACCTAACGGCGGATACCTATTGGTAAGAAAGTCTCGTACAGCCAGGGAGAAATGAGACCGAAATTAACCACCAGTTATACGGATATATAACATAAATGTTTGAAATACCAGTGTACAATACCGAAGGCGAAAAGATAGATACGATCAAGGTCGAACCTGAGCAGTTCGGCGGAAAGGTTAACGTCGCTTTGTTGAAGCAGGCGATAGTGGCGTATCATACCAATAAGCGTTTGGGAACTGCCGCTACCAAGAACCGTTCAATGGTAGAAGGCTCAGGACGCAAATTATTCCGTCAGAAAGGTACTGGATACGCCAGACGAGGGGCTATTCGTACCGGCAAAGTCAAAGGTGGCGGCGTGACCTTTGCAAAAATACCACACAAGCCACGGAAAAAATTACCCAAGAAGATGCGCCGCAAAGCACTTGATTCTGCTATACTGGCTAAGATTATTGGCAGTGATTTACTCATCGTTGATGGACTCTCAACAAGCGAGCCAAAAACCAAATATATAGCTAATGTATTGAAGAATTTGGGTATTACACGCTCATGCTTATTGACACTGGCTGAATATGATGAAAATCTGTATCTCAGCGCAAGGAATATCCCAAATGTTTCGGTGCGTATCGTAAAGGAACTTAATGCCTTTGATGTAGCTACCAGAAATAAACTGCTTATGACGCGCGAGGCATTTTCTTCATTGTTGAGCAGACCTGCCGGTGTAGCTGTCTCCAATGGATAGGTAAGAATTGCTTATAAACGTCGGATAAAACGATGGAAAACGATATATACAATACGGTAGTTCGACCGCTGGTGACTGAAAAAGGGGTCCATCAGTCGCAGAAGTACAATGCTTATGCCTTTGAGGTACATCCTGATGCCAATAAGGCACAGATTAAACAGGCAATTGAGAAAATTTATAATGTGAAAGTATTAAAGGTTCGCACAGCCAATCGGGTGGGAAAGCCACGACGGGTAAGATACACCCGAGGCAAGACAAGACACTGGAAAAAGGCTGTGGTGATATTGCATCCGGACCATCGTATTGATTTGTTCTAATGGATGAGAGATGGCAATAAAAGTTTACAAACCGACATCACCAGGTCGTCGAAACGCCTCGGTGAATGTACGTACCGAATTGACGGGTGATCCTCCCACCAAGTCGCTCCTCAAGCCATTGAAGAAGACTGGTGGGCGTAATCATCATGGGATAATTACCTGCAGGTTCCGTGGCGGCGGGGCAAAAAGGATGTATCGCATCATCGATTTCAAGCGAGACAAAGATGGTGTGGAAGGCACCGTCGCAACCATTGAGTACGATCCTAACCGAACCTGCAACATCGCTCTGGTAAAGTACGCTGACGGCGAGAAAAGATATATCCTCGCCCCATTAGGGCTGGAAGTCGGACAGAAAATATATTCTGGTGAAGATGCTGAACCACGCATCGGAAATACCCTGCCATTGGCAAAGATTCCAACGGGATTGAACATCCATAGTATCGAGGTAACACCAGGCGGCGGGGGGAAACTGGTCAGATCTGCTGGTGCAGCAGCCCGACTTATTGCAAAGGAAGGTAAATGGGCACATATAGTCCTACCAAGTGGAGAGGTGCGCTTAATTAACATCAAATGCAGGGCGACTATCGGACAACTTGGAAATATCGACCACCGCAATGTCCATCTGGGAAAGGCAGGAAAAACCAGACATTTAGGCAGAAGGCCTCACGTTCGAGGTGTCGCCCAGAATCCCGTATCACACCCAATGGGCGGTGGTGAAGGACGAAGCGGCGGAGGCAGACATCCCTGTAGCCCAACAGGTAAACTGGCTAAGGGTGGAAAAACAAGGAAGAAAAGAAAACCTTCCGATAAATTAATCCTCCGACGACGGCGGAGCAAACGGCATGGATAAAATATAATATCTGAGTAAGAATGTTCAAGATAACCAAGATAATAAAGTTTGTAAGATAAAGAATGGGTGAAAGATGGCTCGGAGTTTGAAAAAAGGTCCGTATGTAGATGAAAAATTGTTCCGAAAGGTAATGAAACAAAAGGAAACCGGCGATCGTGAGCCCATTAAAACCTGGGCAAGAGATTGCACGATTGTCCCGGAGTTCGTCGGGCATACTTTTGCTGTACACAACGGTAAGATATTCCATAAGGTCTTCGTCACCGAAGAGATGGTAGGACATAAACTTGGCGAGTTTAGTCCGACGCGAATTTTCCGCGGACATACTGAAGCCAAGAGAGGCAAATAAGGAAATAGTGGCAGGAGTAGTTTCCTGCAAGAATGGTAAGGTAATGAAACGTATGCCTTGGAAAGCTAGCCACAAATATGCACGAATAAGCCCGAGGAAGGTCAAACCCGTGATGGACCTCATCCGTGGGCGCGATGTTGAAGAGGCATTGAACCTGTTGAAATTCATGCCTCATCGGGCTGCTATGATGGTACGAAAGGTCCTGGCAAGTGCCGTTGCAAACGCATCTGAAGCCGAGGCTGATACCGATTCACTTTACATCCAGCAAGCATACGTTAACAAAGCACCGACGATGAAACGATGGCAGCCCAAGGATAGAGGAAGGGCTTTTCCTATACACAAACGTAATAGTCATATAACGATAATCGTGGAATCACGTTCGAGAGGATAAGGACGCAAGATGGGACAAAAGGTTTCTCCAATTGGATTTCGCACAGGAATCACCCGCGGATGGCGGAGCAGGTGGTTTGCGCCTAAGAGCAACTACGGTGAGTTCCTTGTGGAAGACTGGAAGATTAGAGACTTCATTGATAAGCGTCTGAACCGTCAACCGCCCTATGCCGGGATTAGCAATATAGAGATTGAGAGGTCTCGGGAAGAAGTAAAAGTAACGATTCATACTGCCCGCCCCGGGCTGGTCATCGGGCCAAGAGGGGCAGAGGTTGAAAAACTTAAAGATGCACTGGAAGACCTATGCAATCGTCGCGTCAGCGTGGATGTGGTGGAAATCACCAAGCCCGAACTCGACGCTCAACTCACTGCCAGTATTATAGCAGAGCAACTTAAACGAAGGGCAAGTTTCAGGCGAGCAATCAAACAGCGATGCGAAATGATAATGCAGGCAGGCGCAAAGGGGGTGAAAATAGAAGTTTCAGGCAGACTCGGCGGGGCAGAAATGAGACGCACCGTAAAGGTAATAATGGGATCAATCCCCTTGCATACCCTTGATGCCGATGTGGATTACGGTTTTGCGCCCTGTATTACCACTTACGGCGCATTAGGTATAAAGGTATGGATTTATCGAGGACTTATACAGAAGGAAAAAGCAGGTAGCCAAAATAGTTCACCAAGAAGTGCTACCAATAAGACAACCCCAGCCGATGTAAAACCTGCTTCCAAACCTGCGCTATCAACGGGAGAGGCAAATAAGTCTTCGCCAAGCAATAGTAATCAAACAACAAGCAATAATAATCAAACAACACAGGTGAGCGAAAAATCACACCAGGAAAATCAATCTGACGGGGAGGGATAAGTAGAAATGCCCTTGATGCCAAAAAGGATAAAGCACCGTAAGGTTCAGCGAGGCAGGATTAAAGGCAAGGCCACTCGCGGCAATAGAGTTGCCTACGGCGATTTTGGTTTGCAGAGTCTCGAAGCTGGCTGGATAACCGCCAGACAAATCGAAGCAGGCAGAGTGGCAGCTACTCACTTCCTGCACCGCGAGGGAAAGGTATATATCCGTATCTTTCCGGATAAGCCCGTTACTGCCAAACCACTTGAAACACGAATGGGTAAAGGTAAAGGTGAACCGGAAAAATGGGTTGCCCCGGTAAAACCCGGAACGATCCTTTTTGAAATTGCTGGTACTGAACCCGATACAGCCAAGATGGCTCTTCGCAGGATTGCCTGCAAGATGCCCGTCCGCTGTCGATTGGTAAGCAGAACCCATACTACAGTGGCACATTAGGAAAATAACACCCGTTGTCAGATATGATTATTCAAGCAGAGATGCCTTATAAATCTGAATGATAAGAGATGAAAATCAACGAAATAAGACAACTTTCGGATAATGAACTAAAGGCGGAGCTGGAGCGGCTCAAACGCCATTTGTTCGACCTGCGCTCCCTGGCAGTAACGGAAAAACTGGAAGACCCCTCCATGCTTGGGAAGACCAAGCGGGACATTGCACGAGTATTGACGGTCATGCGTGAAAGACAGGGACCGTCAAATCCCAAGAAGAGCAAAAGCAAGAAGAAACAGAAAAAGAAGGGATGAAATAAAACATGCCTAACCAGCAACCACAACAACCTGCAGAACTACTAAAATCCGATGCAAAAAGGCCGAGTAGCCAGAAACGGCATCGGGATAGACGAGTCGGAGTGGTTGACTCAATCTCCGGCGCGAAGACCGTCCGTGTAGTGGTAGAAAGACTTATCCCGCATAGGTTATACGGAAAATATATCCGCAGGAAAACAAAACTACTTGTCCATGATCCGGAACAACGTGCCAAGCTGGGTGATACAGTTGAAATAGAACTTTGCAGACCTATCAGCAAAAGAAAGTCTTGGCGGCTTGTGAAAATTGTAAAAACAAGCCAAATTAATCAACCCCAGGAGAAAATTGTTGAGCAAGATAAAAGCGATATCGAAGAAAATACCCAAGGTGGTGATGCAGAATGATTCAGCAAGAGACAAAGCTTGACGTTGCAGATAATACCGGTGCTAAGAAGGTGTTGTGTATTAAGGTATTGGGTGGCTCTACCAGCCGGGGACAGTTCACACGTAGAACAGCAACGGTAGGCGATGTAATCGTCTGTACGGTCAAGCGAGCCGCCCCGGGGGGAATGGTAAAAACAAGCGATATAGTCAGATGCGTGGTAGTTCGAACAGCGTTCCCCGTTCGTCGAAAAGACGGCAGCTACGTTCGTTTCGACCGAAATGCCGCTGTTATTATCGATGAAGCAGGCAATCCCCGGGGAACGAGAATTTTCGGTGCAGTTGCAAGAGAGTTGAGAGAAAAGAACTTTATGAAAATCGTTTCACTTGCAACTGAAGTGGTCTAATCTGCAATTTATGTGAGTACTATGGCAATTCATGTACGAAAAGGTGATACGGTAATGGTCATCGCCGGTGATGATAAGGGAAAGACCGGCGAAATACTGGCAGTATATCCCAAGAAAAGAAAAGTGCTTGTCAAGGGTATTAACCGCGTATACAAGCACCTTAGACCATCCCGAAGCCACCCGCAAGGTGGAAGGGTGCAAAAGGAGATGCCAATTGACATCTCCAATGTATTACCCATTGATCCCAAGACGGGTCAACCAACGCGGGTGGGATTTCGTATAACACCTGACGGTAAAAAGGAACGATACGCCAAAAAGTCAGGCGAAACACTCGGTGTGCTATACGACCGTAATAAATTAAGAAGCAAAAAGGAAAAGTAATACTGCATTCATTAGATCATCCAGCAAGAGATAGGAAAAATGGTAGCACGCTTGCTTGAACTATACAAAAACGAGGTAGCACCGAAATTGGCTGAAGAGTTTGGCTATACCAACAGGCTTGCTGTGCCTAAACTGGAAAAGATTGTTGTTTCAATGGGAATAGGCAGAGCAATAAACGATCCTTCGCTTCTCGAATCAGCAGCGGAGGAGTTAGCCTTGATTACCGGGCAAAAGCCCATCATAACCACAGCACGCAAGAGCGTATCGGGTTTCAAACTACGAAAAGGGATGAAAATCGGATTGAAAGTAACGCTCCGTGGGCAACGAATGTACGAATTCCTGGATAGACTAATTAGTTTAGCGATACCCCGTGTGAAGGATTTTCGTGGGCTATCCCCAAGTGGATTCGATGGCAGAGGAAACTATAATATGGGTCTTACTGAGCAGACTGTATTTCCTGAAATCCATCCCGACAAGGTAAAAGCAGTCCAAGGGATGAATATCGCAATCGTCACCACCGCCAAGAACGATGAACAGGCAAGGCGGTTATTGACATTGCTGGGTATGCCTTTCCGAATGCCAGCAGGGGTAGCCCAAAGGTAAATTAGAGATGATTTTCGGTTTAATCCGTACATATAGACGACGATTGGAGCATTGAAGTTATGGCAACGAAGGCACAAATTGCCAAGAGTAAGAAGCCGCCGAAGTATTCAACGCGTTTGCGACGCAGATGCGAAATATGCGGTCGGCCTCGTGGTGTGTATAGAAAGTTTAGAATTTGTCGCATCTGCCTGAGAACCCTTGCTAATGAAGGTAAAGTCCCAGGCATGCGAAAGGCCAGCTGGTAAGGAAAAGCGGTTATGAGTATGTCTGACCCAATTGCTGATATGCTTACGCGAATCCGAAATGCGGTTCTTGTCCGCAAAAAGACGGTGAATGTGCGCGCCAGTAAGGTTTGCGAAGGTATAGCAAAGGTCCTGAAAGAAGAAGGATACATCGAAGATTATGTCCGCATAGATGCGGCAATGGCAAGGCATGGGAAGAAACTTCCTGGAAGTATATTGAGGATTTACCTCCGCTATGGCCCACAAGGTGAACGAGTAATAACTGAAATAAAACGAGTTTCAAAACCAGGCAGGCGATTCTACGCCAATGTAAAAGACTTACCCAGACCCCTGGCAGGTCTTGGGATTGCCATAGTTTCCACCAGTAAGGGAATCTTATCCGACCGACAATGCAGGAAAGAAAATGTCGGCGGAGAAGTACTCTGCACTGTTAGTTGATAGAGAAGTTTTAAATCTCAAAGAGCGAAAGGTTTTTAATACAAAAACAGAGATGTCGCGAATAGGAAACAAACCGATTGATGTGCCGCAGAACATCAAGGTAAGTATCCAAGATAGGACTATTTCAGTCGAAGGTCCGAAGGGTAAGCTTACCTGGACGCACAGACCTGAAATCATCGTGGAATATGACGAACAGGCAAGACGCATTTCCGTTCGTCGCCGAGATGATAGCCGGCTGGCAAAGTCGCTCCACGGTACTACCAGAACGCTTATTGCTAACATGATAACGGGTTGTTTGTCAGGATATGAAAAGGCATTGGAAATCTATGGCGTCGGTTATGGAGTATCCGTGCAAGGCAATAAGGTTTCTCTCACCGTAGGATATGCGACGCCTTGCGTATTCGAGATACCCGAGGGTCTGAGTGTGTCAGTTCAAACGCCTCAGGCTCGGAGCGATACAGAACCTGCCCGGTTCGTCGTATCCGGGGCGGATAAGCAATTAGTAGGTGAATTTGCTGCCCGCCTTCGTCAGGCACGTCCGCCTGAACCGTATAAGGGAAAAGGTATCCGATATGCTGGTGAACATATTCGTCGCAAGGCTGGCAAGGCATTTGCCGGTACAGGTGGTTAGGGTTAGATGAAGTGAAGAAAGAAACAATTGAAAAAGTAATCAGAAGACGTCGGCGGAAATTACGTATCCGCTCAAAAATTATCCGCCAAGCAAGACCTGACCGACCAAGACTAACCGTCTTCAGGTCGCACAAGAATATTTATGCGCAAATTATCGATGATACCGTCGGAAAGACATTGGTATCGGCTTCAACGAGGGATAAAGACCTGAGAGATAAGATTGGATATGGCGGGAATATAGCAGCCGCTGCCATTGTCGGTGCAAAAATTGCTGAAAAGGCAATAAAAGCAGGTATCAAAAAGGTAGTATTCGACCGAAGCGGCTATGCCTATCATGGCAGAGTGAAAAAATTGGCAGAAGCAGCAAGGGAAGCAGGATTGGATTTCTAAAAATAAGACTAATACGTAAATTAGAGGCAAGGAGAGTGATTCTTGGTAGAAGGACAAACTCAAACAATAGAAGATGCTGAGTTCTTCGGAGATAAGGTCTTCGAGGAACATGTAGTAAAGATCTATCGCTGTGCCAAGGTAGTAAAGGGTGGCAGACGTTTTCGTTTTGCTGCGCTGGTAGTTGTTGGTAATCGTGCCGGTCAGGTGGGTGTCGGGTACGGTAAAGCCAATGAGGTACCAGCAGCAGTCGAAAAGGCGGTAAAAAAGGCAAAAAAGGAAATTGTAAAGATAAACCTGAAGGGAAACACCATCCCGCATCCAGTAATCTCCAACTATGGTTCAACCAAGTTAGTGATGGTTCCTGCTAATGAGGGAACCGGCGTTATTGCAGGGGTTAATCTAAGACCTCTACTGGAATTAGCAGGGATAAAAGATGTACTGACTAAGTGTTATGGTTCGACTAACCCGAAGAACCTTATTAAGGCAGGTATGTTAGGATTAATGAAGTTGCGAAGCCCCGAACAGATAGCTCGTATACGGGGAGTGGATTTGAAATGAAACTTGACGAAATCTTATCTAAGGCAGGTCGATATAAAGCCCGCAAGCGAGTCGGCCGTGGTGGAAAACGAGGAAAGACTTCCGGACGCGGACATAAAGGAGCCGGTCAGCGCAGCGGCAACAAGGCACGGTACGGCTACGAAGGGGGACAAAATCCTGCTTTATCGAGAATACCCAAGCGCGGATTCAATAATGCTCAATTCCGCACCACTTACCAGGTGGTCAACGTTGCAAAGTTGAACGTCTTCGACGATGGCAGCAAGGTTGACTTGCAAAAACTCGCTGAAAAGGGACTTATTCGTCCCGATGCCGAACCGGTGAAAATCCTCGGCGACGGGACACTCAGGAAAAAATTAATAGTATCGGCAAATGCCTTCTCCGCCGCGGCTGAAAAGAAAATTATCGATGCTGGTGGAAGCATTGAGAAAATATAAGCATTCTTACAAGGACTGACAAAAATAATCTAAAAATCACAACAAGAGATGATTTTACGAGTAATCAGATTAATCTTAGGCGCTGCCATATTAGCAGCGGCAGCAATGGTGATAAGTCGGGCAGTTCCGATGCTATCGGGCTGGGGGGGTGATTTACGTCAGCTGATACTGCCGATTGGGCTTATTCTCGGCTCGGTGGCCGGCATTGGAGCATACTACTTTGCTACATTTCGTTCATCATCACCATTTCAGGCGTTCAGGATTATATTAGCAGCAGTAGCGGGGATGATCGGATACTACTTCTTAGCCAGCGGTGGAGTTGAACTATATTTGCTGCTTAGTAAAGGTAGTTTCAGGGCTGCTAATCTGTTGACACCTGTAATGCATCTGACTGCAGTACTGGTAATCTTCGTAGTGTATTACTTTATGGTATTAGGTAGTTCATCGATTAGACGAGCCCTGGAAAATATCTTCGCCGTTCCTGACCTACTCAAGAAGTTAATCTTCACTCTTGGATTGCTTTGTATTTATAGAATCGGTTTCCACATTCCTCTACCAGGGCTCAATCAAACCGCACTGACGCGCTTCATGACCCGCACCTCCCAAGGGCCATTCGGACAAGCAATGGAATACTTCGCGATGTTTACCGGTGGAAACCTTCGACAATGTACCCTGTTCGGCTTGGGAATTATGCCCTACATCTCGGCTGCCATTATCTTCCAACTCCTTGCTACGGTGGTGCCGGCAATTGAGAAACTCCAGAAGGAAGGCCAGGCTGGCTATAGAAAAATACAGGAATATACCCGGTACCTGACGGTATTCTTGTGCATAATCCAGGCAATCGTTGTCTGGACGTCTATTATGCGACCAAACGTCTATCCGGAATATCGTGGCTCGATAAGCATCTTCCTGATGGCAGTGTTCGGACTGACGGCAGGAACGATTTTCTTGATGTGGCTTGGCGAGCAGATAGATGAATACGGGATCGGAAATGGAATTAGTCTGATAATAATGGCAGGGATTGTCGCCCGGCTGCCTTGGGCTATCAGGTTGCTGATTAATCGGGCATCACTGAAAATTACAGCTGCAGAAGGCGATATCGGATTATCAAAGATAATCTTCTTGGTAGCCGCATTCATATTTGTAGTAGCCGGTTCGATCCTCATCACTCAGGCACAGCGGCGGATACCAATCCAGCAAGCCAAGCACACCCGAGGCAGACGTATCTACGGTGGACAAAGACAATATCTACCGCTGAGGGTGAATCACGGTGGGGTTATGCCGATTATCTTCGCCTCATCACTTATGCTATTCCCAAGCGTAATATTTGTCAAAATCGCGGAAGTGTGGCGTAATTCATTCACTACTTTCATGGCAAGGGCTTTTCAGAGGGGTTCTCTTATCTATGAATTAGTTTACATCGGTATGATCTTCTTCTTTGCATATTTCTGGACGACTGTTCAGTTCCGTCCCAAGGATATGGCTGAACAGCTTAGAGATTACGGTTCGTTCATCCCCGGACTTCGGCCGGGCAAGCGTACCGCCGATTACCTCGAACGAGTAATGGAACGGATAACCTATTGCGGGGCAGCATTCTTGGCAGTCATCGCTGTTATCCCTGAAGTAGTGGCGACAAGGTTGAAAATACCGTGGGCAATATCAGCCTTCCTGGGTGGAACGGGTTTACTAATCGTCGTAGCAGTCGGGCTTGATTTTGTCCAGCGGATTGAGGCTGAACTGATTATGCGGAACTACGGGGGCTTCCTCACCGAGGGAGGAAGAATCCGCGCTGAAAGATGGTGATAGAATGAAACCAATAACAGGACAAACCCAAACCAATCCATCTGAATCTTCTACACACACTGCTGGTGCGAGAATAGTACTGATGGGTCCACCAGGAGCTGGTAAGGGAAGCGTATCCGAGCGTCTGGCTGATAAATTCGGTATGGCACACTTATCGAGCGGAGATATCCTCCGGGCTGAACGCTCCAGTGGTTCAGAACTTGGTGAAACCTTGAAAAAATACATGGATGCAGGCGAACTTGTACCAGATGAAATCGTTATAAAAATCATAATAAAATCAATTTCTTCGCTGGATAGTTCTAAAGGACTTTTGCTTGACGGTTTCCCTCGAACGGTAATCCAGGCTAAGCAGCTTGATGATGCTCTTGCAAAAGCGGGCTTACCTATTCAAGCGGTACTGCTTTTAGATGCACCTGAAGAGGTTTTGCTGAAACGAATAACGGGTCGGCGTATCTGTCCAAAATGTGGCAGGGTTTATCACATTGAGACGATGCCACCTGCCAAGGACAATATCTGCGACACCTGTGGAACAAAATTAATTCACCGGGACGATGATACCGAGCAGGTCGTCCGTGAGCGCATTAATCTATATCACAAAGAAACCGAGCCTGTTATTGAGTACTATCGTAAATCAGGTGTCAAGATAATCGAAGTGGACGCTGATGCTACCATTGATGAGGTAGTCGAGCGGGCTATCGAGGGAATTCGTCAGGCCAATTTATTAGAAAAGGAAGGAAGAACTTCTGCATGAAAGAGGTTTTGGGTGTGGCTATCAGATTAAAATCCGCTCGTGAGATCGAATTGATGCGACGAGCAGGAAGAGTGGTACATGCTGTTTTATCACGGCTTGGTGAGATGATAGAACCTGGAATAACTACTGCTGAATTGGACGCCCAGGCTGAGCGATTGACACGTTCGTTTGGCGCGGAATGCCTTTTTAAAGGCGTTCCGGGAAGGCAGGGACCTTTTCCGGGAAATATCTGCGTCTCCATAAATGACGAAGTGGTTCACGGAATACCTTCGGAAAAAAGAATAATTCGTCAGGGTGATGTAGTGAGTATTGATTTTGGTTGTCGGCTTGATGGTTATTGTGGTGATGCTGCCCGAACGTTCATCGTCGGTGGAAAGGCAAGCCATGATGTCCATCGGTTAGTCAACGTCACCAGGGAAGTATTAAAAATCGCGGTGGAAATGGCCAAACCAGGTATCCTATGGTCCACCGTAGCAAGGGCGATGCAAGATTATGTTGAAAAGCACGGGTTTTCCGTCGTAAAGGAATTCGTCGGTCATGGTATCGGGACAGAAATGCATGAAGACCCGAGGGTACCAAATTTCGTAAGTAAGGAACTACTGAAAAATGATATATTATTAGA
>JAGHBS010000204.1 GCA_021160865.1 Planctomycetota bacterium
ACCGATGGAATGGCTAACATAACAGCCACCGGCAACCAGCGGAGGATTTCAATAATTACTTGGGGATAGAAATAATAGAATGAGTTAACCTCTACATCAGCCACCGATACCTGCAATGCAAACAATTCCTTAAATGTCGGAGCCTGTGGAAGTGTTAGATAATGGTAATAATACCAGATTGCTCCGGAAGCACCGATTGCAACGAGGGGTATTACAATGGCAGCCTTTACCCAGGTCGAAAGACGCCCACCATCGAGGAAAAGCATTGCGAGGATTATCACAATTGCAAAATAAAAGGCTGACGATGCGTGAATGTTTGCGATTAGCCCGATTCCGAAAAAGACCCAAAGAATTGACCATCTCCAATGCCAGCGGACGAACCCCCACGCCAATATCGGGATAAATATAAGCGGTATATTTGCCGGTACGACCGTGAATAAAGGTCCCATCCCCCAGTACGGTCTTGCAGTTGAGAAGATCGCCATTGAAAGAAGCGCAACCAGCACCGCTACTGTGGTGCTATGACTTTGCCTGTAAAGCAGAATATACATGCTCATAAGGTACAAAAGCAGCATAAACGCCCCCAGGATGCGCAACGCATCGAGTGGGTCTTTACTACCAGCAAGCCATTGGGCAGCCCGAAGGATTGCCCCCCAGCCAGGTAGATGAATCCTCCACGGATTCACGCCACGCTGGTGTGAAAATACGCTATCATATCGGTAGAGTTCTGGAGATCGCTGGCTGATGGTCTCAACGAGCAAATTTGCTTGATCATCCTGAATATACTTTTCTTGAAAAGTTATCGCAGTATTGGCAACAACGACCAGTAAGATTACCAACACTGCCAGGTGATGCTTCCTCGAAGGTACAGGTCTCATATGAACAGGATTCCTTCAAAATTGCCAAAAATAGTATAATCCCAACGGGTAGAACACGCATGAAAAATAGGAAATCCAAACGATGAATACCAACGATGATTTTATATCGCGTCTTGAATCATTCATTGCCCAGCAAAGGTTGCTGATTGATAATCAATGTGTTCTGGTTGCGGTTAGCGGTGGGGTTGATAGTGTCGCACTATTAGCAGCCCTTCGAAGGTGCGGGAAGTATAATCTTCACGTTGGACATGTTCACCATGGCTTGCGGACTGAGGCTGACGATGATGCTCAATTCGTCAGGGATTTAGCCCTTCGATGGAATATCCCCTTCCACTTTGAAAAAATAGATACTCGCTCGATTGCTCAGGAAGAAGGTATCGGTATTGAACAGGCTGCCCGGAAGGGCAGATACGAATCGCTTATCAAAATCGCCCGGCAAGTTCGTGCTTCTGCTGTTGCGGTGGCACATCACGCTGACGATCAGGTCGAAACCGTGCTGCACCATATCTTTCGGGGCACGCATCTTCGAGGTCTTGCAGGAATGCCTACAAAAAGAACGCTTTGCGAAGGAATTGACCTCGTTCGTCCACTGCTGTGGGCAAGGCGAGCGGAAATCGAAGCATTCTGCCGGAATGAAAAACTCAACTGGCGGATCGACCATACAAATGCTGATATCGAGTTTACCCGCAACTTTATCCGCCACGAACTGCTACCCATCCTGCGGGAGAGGATTAATCCTAAGGTTGATGATGCCATACTTCGCCTCAGCAACTCCGCCCAAAAAGCAGAACAAACCCTCAGCGAGCTTTCGCAGCATCTTCTCAATCGTGCCATCCGTAAACGCTCTGCTGATGAGATAATTCTCCGTATTGCGCCCTTAAAAAAATCCCCTACATTGCTTGTATCAATGGTAATCCGATCAGCCTTGGATATGCTCAATGCCCCTGCCCAGGCAATGGGACAGGAACGATTTGAAGATGTTTTGAAAATCGTCGACGGTTCGCTACAGTCAGCAGACCTGCCAGGTAAAATACACGTGGAAACTACCGGCAAGGATATAAAGTTATCCCGCAAGTAATATCCACGAGTGAATCAATTCACCGAGTTTTAACATGTGATGAGAAATTTCTTAGCTTCCCCTTCCTGCTGAAACTTGCCGATTTGGAAATTAATAAAAATTATAAAAATTAGATTATCTTTGTCCTTTTTGTCCTTTATTGTTTTCCCTGCCTTGCATTTCCCTCATAGCGGCTTTTCGTGAAAGTTTTATCCTCCCTTGCTCATCTATACCAATGACTTTAACTGGCATCGAATCCCCTACCTTGCAGATATCTGATACATTGTCGATATGTCTATCAGCAAGTTGGGAGATATGGCAGAGCCCATCTTGACCAGGCAAGATTTCCACGAAGGCGCCAAAATCTTTCACCCCGACGACCTTACCTTTGTATATCTTGCCGATTTCTACTTCCTCTGTCATTGCTTCAATTTCTGCCTTTGCTTTTTCGACCTTTTCCATATCATCGCTGATAATCCACACAGTGCCATCCTCTTCGATTTCGATGGTGACGCCATGTTTGCTCTGTAGAGCATTGATGGTTTTCCCGCCTGTACCGATAATCTTGCCAATCTTTTCTGGATCAATCTTTACCGTAACGACCTTAGGCGCGTAGATACTCACCTCTGGACCAGGCTTGGAGATGACGCTATCCATCTTCTCGAGGATTCTAAAACGAGCGTCTCTGGCTCGTGCGAGCGTCTCGGCAATGGTTTCAAGGTCAAGTCCGCCAAGGGGCTTGAAGTCAAGCTGCACGCCAGTTATGCCCTGGCGAGTACCTGCTACCTTAAAATCCATGTCGCCATGAAAATCTTCTTCCCCGATAATATCGGTTAGCAGCACCTTTTTATCACCTTCTCGAACCATTCCAATACTCACGCCTGCTACGGGTCTTTTTATCGGCACCCCTGCATTCATCAATGCCAGCGAGGCACTGCAGACCGAAGCCATCGAGCTGGAACCGTTTGATTCGAGTATCTCGCTGACCACACGGATGGTATATGCAAAGTCATCTTGTGATGGCAGGACTGGTTCAATGCTCTTTTCAGCAAGGGCGCCGTGGCCGATTTCTCGCCTGCTCGGACCACGTATCGGACGAATTTCGCCAACGCAAAACGGTGGGAAATTGTAATGAAGCATAAATCGCTTGAAATACTCTTCCTGCACCCAGTCGATTTTCTGCATGTCTCTGGGCGTACCAAGCGTCACGGTTGCAAGCGATTGGGTCTCCCCACGCGTAAATAGTGCCGAACCATGCGTCCGAGGCAAAGCAGGTACCTCTATGGTAATCGGGCGAATATCATCGTATCCCCTGCCGTCAGGACGGATACCGGATAATATCAGTTCCCTCTGAATCTTACCCTCTACCTTGTAAAACGCTTTATGCACATCCTTTGCTTGCCAGGATTGCTCGTCCTGCTCATTCGTTAGTTCAGCCAGTACCTCTTCTCGCAGATTAACCATTGCCTCCCAACGAGCCTTTTTAGAGGCAATTTGCTTGACCTGGCGGATACGCTCACCATATCTTTCCTCGATAATTCTAAGTAATTCTTCATCGATGGGATGTGCCTGATAGGACTTTTCTTTCCCTGCTTTATTCGCCAATTCCTTGATTATCGTGATAATTTGCTGGATGTACTTCATACCGAATCGGCAGGCTTCGACGACCACATCTTCGGGGATTTCCTGCCCATCCATTTCAATCATATTTATACCTTCGGTGGGTCCGGCAATTACCAAATCGAGGTCACCTTCATTGCGCTCGTGATAGGTAGGGAAGAGGATGAACTGATTATTAATCCTTCCTATACGAACTGCTCCGATGGGACCTTGGAATGGCACATGGCTGATGGCCAAGGCAGCACTTGCACCAATGACAGCAAGGATGTCGGCGTCGTTATCCTTATCGGCTGATACAACCACGCATTGAATCTGCACCTCATCGCAGAAATCGTCGGGGAACAGCGGCCGAAGCGTCCGATCTACCATTCTGGAGGTGAGAACCTCCTTCGTGCTGGGTCTGCCTTCACGCTTGAAGAACCCCCCTGGGAACTTACCGCCGGCATACTGCATCTCCCTGTACTCAACCTGCAGCGGGAAGTAATCGATCTCTCGCGTTGAAGGGGCAGATACCACCGTGGCAAGGACAACTGTATCGCCGTATTGCACGGTCACCGCACCGTGGGCTTGCTTGGCAACCTTGCCAGTCTGTAAGATGAGTTTCTGCGAACGAAACTCCTTCTCAATCGTCGTCACTGTCGTTATTTCTTCCTGTACAATTCGATCGTTTTCCATCTTTCTTGCACTTTCCTACAATTTTTATCCTCTGCCTATTTCCTCTTTACCCTTCGCAATATCCTTGCGATTTCCTTACAAGTGAGCAACTTGTCCAACAGTTATTCATGATGAGGATAACTCACGTCTATAATAGAGATTTCCAATAATTCCCAACAAGGGGGACGGGATTTGCATAAGGTTGGAGAAGGTTTGAGAAGATTACTTTCGCAATCCCAGCCGTGAAATAACCGTACGGTATCTATCGGGCT
>JAGHBS010000026.1 GCA_021160865.1 Planctomycetota bacterium
ATATAAACAAGGATGGAGAAATATCATTAATCCATACCTTCTCCAGACTCAAGCCATCAAAAAAACCTATCTCAAAACTGATAGGAAGGATTGAGCTGATAAACGGCACGATTTATCTACACCGATATGATGGAAAGATATATCGCGTGCGGGGCATTGATGGTGAATTTGATTTAAAGATTCCTAATCAAGCATCTGGGAGAATTTCGTGGGCATCAGCCACGGTGTATGATCTTACGATAGACCGCTCTGAAATCGGGTTTCGGTACCACGATAAACGGATAGATATTCCCCTGTCAGTGATTCCTGCCTCAGGGGGCAAGTTCAGGATTGCCGGAATAGTTGATATGCACTCTGCTACGCCAATGCTGCAAATAACCAGGCCGCTACAATTGATGGAGAACATTCCTATAAATGTCGATTTTGGTAATGATTTTATCAGCAGGATTATTGCAGTTTTCTATAATGTTGACCGTCTTACCGGAAGGGTATCCTTGATGGTTAGCGATCTGTTGTTGCCGATTGGTAAAGAGATTCTCCATACCGGCAAAGGTCAAGGTCGGCTAATTTTGAAGGATGTAAAGGTTCAAACAAGCGGGTTGCTTAGTGAATTGATAAAGCTGGGCGGAGCGGTGCCGCAGGGGTTGACGAGTATGAAGGTTAGCGATCTTGATTTTAAGATAAATAATGGCAAGGCTTATTATGATGATCTTTCAATTATAACAGCCAATGTATTTGAGATGAGATTCTCAGGCTGGGTAGGGTTCGATGATAGGATTGACATGAGGGTTTCGCTTCCTGTAATACCGAGGGAGCTGGAGCGTCTTTTGGCTAAACTCTCGCCTCGAAAGGTACTGGATAAGGCACGATTGGGAATGATAAGCAAGGTTTGGGGCACAGTTCCCCTGCTTGGTAAACGGATGACGGAGATTCGCATTGTCGGAACGCGCTCGGAACCGCGACTTGCCCTGCCTGAGATTCTCAAACCGCTATTCAAGCCTGCTGTACCGATACCATCTATTCCCTTGTTGCGTTAAGAATAAGCATAAGCCCGTACGGCTGGAGAAAAGAAGGATTGTTGTATCTTAAAATTTTACCGTAATTATCCTTGATGAGCGTCGATATTTTCTATATGCTTATGTATGCGTTGGGGTGGGGATTCGTTGATATAATAAATCATAAGTGATGGAATAGTAAATTGGGTTATCCTTCTTGGCAGAAAAGGATAGTTTGTTATAAGAAAATAGAAGGAGATTGTTGAACGAGTAGGTCATATTAAGGTAGAGAAAAGGACGTATGGTGGATCAGAATCTTATTAATTCGCTCGGTATTACCGATGAGGAAGTGAATAAGCATCTCAAAGAGGCATTACCAAACGGTGGTGATTCCGAAGACCTCGTTGAGACGGTCAAGCAAGCCTCGGAGCGATTCCAGGTTGGGAGTATTCTCACAGGTCGAATAGTGAGTGTTGTTGGTAATGACGTTTACGTGGAGGTGGGGCTCAAAAGCGAGGGTGTTGTGGATTTGAGTGAGTTTTCCGATCCAGCCGAAGCGCAGGTCGGCAAGGAAATTCAAGTCTTCCTTGAAGCAGTAGAGTCTGACAGCAGCCTGGTAGTATTGAGTAAGCGTAAGGCTGATCGGATACGTATGTGGGAACATATCATCGCTACCAAGAAAGAAGGCGATGTTGTGGAAGGTACCGTCACGCGGAAGATAAAGGGAGGACTTTTGGTAGATATCGGTGTACCAGCGTTCCTGCCTGCCAGTCAGGTTGATGTGAGGAGGCCTTTCGATATAGGCGAATTTGTCGGACAGAAAATCGAAGCCAAGATTCTTAAGATAGACCAGGGCGCTCGTAATATAATCATATCCCGTCGAAAACTCATCGAAGAACGTCGTGCTGAAGCCAAGGAAAGAATCTTCTCCGAGATAGAAGTCGGTCAGCTTCGCAAAGGCATTGTTAAGAACATCGCTGATTTCGGTGTCTTTGTCGACCTTGGAGGAGTTGATGGACTGATTCATATCACCGATATGAGCTGGGGGCAGATTAATCACCCATCTGAGATGGTTGAACTGGGGCAGGAAATCGAGGCAGTAGTCCTCTCGGTTGATAAAGAGAAAGAGAAAATTGCATTAGGATTGAAGCAAAAGACACCCTCACCGTGGGAAGGGATTGAAGAGAGGTACCCAGTTGGTTCACGTGTGCGGGGAACGGTGACTAATATAGTCCCATATGGTGCTTTCGTGAGGCTCGAAGAAGGTGTTGAGGGGTTAGTTCACGTATCGGAGATGTCCTGGACCAAGCGAATTAATCATCCATCCGAGATTGTTAATGTCGGCGATGAGGTTGATGTGGTTGTATTGAGCATTGATAAGGAAAAGCATGAGATTTCGCTTGGTATCAAGCAGACCGAGGTAAATCCGTGGGCGCTGGTGAAAGAGAAATATCCTCCTGGAACGGTCATTACAGGCAGGGTACGCAACCTGACTAATTACGGTGCTTTCATCCAGATTGAAGAGGGTATTGACGGTTTGCTTCACGTTTCAGATATGTCGTGGACGAGCAAGATTACACATCCTGGCGAGATGCTCAAAAAGGGCGATGAAATTCAATGCGTTGTCCTGTCGGTGGATGAGGAGAAAAACCGCATAGCCCTCGGATTGAAGCAACTTACCGAAGACCCCTGGCTAAAGCAAATTCCTGAGCATTATATCCCTGGTCAAATCGTGAAGGGTAAGGTCACCAAGATTACAAACTTTGGCGTATTTGTCGAGTTGGAGGAGGGGCTGGAAGGGTTATTGCACATTTCTGAACTCGCTGACCATAAGGTTGATAAACCTGAGGAGATCGTGAAAGTAGGTAGCGAGATAGAAGTCAAAATACTCCGCGTTGATAGTGAGGAACGTAAAATTGGCTTGTCTCTCAAGCGCGCTCAATGGGCAGCAGAGGATGGACTAACAGGAAAAGATGCATCGTCTCCACAAACGCAGGTGCGGCGTCGTGGCGGGCTGGGAGCTGATTCCGGTTTGCTCGGAGCGATGCAAAGCAAACCTATACTTTCAATTACCCAGTTAAAAGATTCTTCGGAAACTGCACAGGATAATACCACCGATACGAAAAAAACAGAATCATCAGATCAACAAGAAAAAACGCTTGATGAAACTGCTCGTGCAGAAAAGGCTGAGGAGGACACGACTCAACCTATCGAGCAAAGTGAACCAGAAACAAAATCTACTGTTGATGAGGATGAGCAAAAAACTGATGAAGATGCTTCACAGCAAGACTAACAGCATGTAAGTCGTCCTCTATTTTTGCCTTTCAGGTTTTCAGATGTATTCTTTATTGTGTCTAATGCATCTCAGATTATTCTTGCAATATCGAATTTGCCCTAAATGGAAACAGAGCAAATAGCAAAACTACTCTAATTCAGTCATAAAGGTGAATAATTACAACAATACTCGGATGTAATGATGTTATTCTGTGGGTGAACAATTGTTGTGGATTGGATGCTTATTTGCCGATTTTTATTGCCCGTATCTTTTGAACAATGTTCTTTAGTTGATTATCTATTGCCTTTTTTGCAGCAAGTAATTCATCGACTGAAAGTGAACTAATTCGAAGGCCTTTTGGTAGTTTCGGTGCTGTTGTAGACGTCAATCTTCGAGCGCGCTTCCTGACAACTTTGGTTTTAGCGATTGTTTTGGCTCTTTTCCGGGATGTTTTCCCATGTATTGCTGTCATATGTCTTGCCAGGTGCATTGCCATTCCAAATGATCTGCCGCAGATTGGGCATATAAACTTTCCACCAACGGCTTTTAGATTACTGGTATCGCTGGATTTTGTTAGGCCGGTACCTTTTTTCTTACTTCCGTGCATCCGGCCGAGGTGAATGTTCAATGCACGTTCATTCTTAAATTCTCTACCACAAATGTTGCATTTGATAGCCATTTTTCATTCTCCATTATTTATTGTATATCACTCAGTACCTAATACAAGTTGCATAATATGTTTATTAAAGTTGCCTGTCAAGTATATTTTAGTAATTTTAGCATTTTTGTGGAGATGGCATTTATAGTCATAATAAGCACTCAAACAAATTGCTGATATTAGCCTCGTACAGAAGAGAGATAAAGACATTTGATTTATTACCTTGAGGGCATTTATAACTACTTTGATAGATTTGATAAATGGTGCTCACAAAAGCGATATAAGTGTGTTGCTTATAAGGCGTGTGGGGACTATAATTTTTCCATGCTCTATTTAAAGGTAATTTTGGTTATTTTTGTGGCTGTCATATTCTATGTAGTTGGTTGTGATGGGGGTGCAATTTGCAGGGCAACGAGGCTGGAACTAACGGATATCGAAGTTTCCAGAGACGTATCGGATTTATCAGCAGTGTTGTCACAAGTGGTTGATGCTCGAGGTCGGCTTATAATAAGCAAGATAGACAGCGTTCAAGATCGTCTTATACAGCAGCTCAAGAGGATGGCAATAACAGGGCCGACGACTTCACCGGAATTGTACCCAGAGGAGATTTCTCGCCTGGTGTACTGGTACAATGCGCGGATAGCATGGTCGATAAGACTGGCACAGTTGTCTCTTAGCAATAGGGTATCACGGCGCAGGGATATATTTCGATGCACATTTCAAGTTGATGGGCGAATAATGACATTGGATCAGATTGATTCATTGATATTATCTTATGCTAAACATCGGGGTGATTTTCGCATAGCTGCTTGTATTCCAGGTGTACGAGCTGGTTATGCCCCGTTGCCCACTAAACCATTTTCACCGGAGAAATTTAATGCGGAGCTATCAGGACAATTAAATCGTCTTGTTCTTGATGAGAGACGTTTCGTCATAGATGTTATGCACAGGAGGGTAGTTGTTTCGCCTATGTTATGGGCTTGTAGGGATATGATAATATCGGAATATCAAAGGCGATTCGGCCGATGCGAGGTAAAATTGCTAACTGCGATGGGGGTGCATCTTAATTCGCAAGCACGATTCAGACTTGAAAAAGCATTAGGGTATCGAGTAATTCCAAAAAGGAATGCAGGAAGGATAATTACCCAGCCCGGGAAGGTGTATTATCCGGGTAAGGTTGGGAAGATCGAATTATAACGGTTGATGTATGTAGATAGTCCCGTTAGGAATATAATAATCTGATTGAGCGGATTGTTAGATAGTGAATAGGGATTATCAGGTGCAGCCATGAACTTTGTAGCAGAGTTGGGTTTGCGAACGGTAGCGACGCTGGAGACTTTCGGCGATTTTTGTCGGTTTATCGGCAGGACGTTTTATTGGATTGTCACCTCCGGAGCAGGTAGGCGCAACATCTACATGACGCTTCGGCAAATGTACGAGATAGGCGTTCGCTCGGTACCGGTGGTGATGATAACTGGTGCATTTGTGGGGATGGTATTAGCAGCACAATCGGTGCTTCAATTCAAGGCGGTGGGATTGGAGGCAGATCTTGGTTCAATTGTTAATCTATCTGTGGTCCGTGAGTTGGGGCCTGTCCTTGCTGCAATTATTCTTGCCGGCAGGGTCGGTGGTGCATTAGCAGCCGAGCTGGGAACTATGCGTGTAACTGAGCAGATGGATGCCTTACGAGCAATGGGGGCAGATCCTATTCGTGTGCTGGTAGTACCGCGATTTCTTGCCTGTGTAATACTTATGCCCTTCCTAGTATTATATGCGGATTTGACCGGGATTTTGGGTGGATATGTCATAAGTGTTCGTGTTTATGATGTAAATGCTGCTGCTTTTTGGGAACACGCTGCCCGGAGTGTCGAAATGTTTGATATTATTACGGGCTTAATAAAAGGAACGGTATTTGTAGCAGCGATGAGTCTTATTACTTGCTATCATGGCTTTCGATGTAAGCCTGGGGCAGCCGGTGTCGGGCAGGCATGTACAGAGAGTTTTGTAGAATCGTGTATGAGCATCCTTGCGCTGGATTTCTTCCTGGGAGTGCTCTTCAATGCCTTCTATGCCCTGATGTGGGGTTCACCGCCGACTACTATTTAGGATAATACCTCCTCCAATGATAAAAAGATGGTTTTACAACTGGCTGGGCAGACATAAGAATCGAGTAAATTTTGCCCTTCATATGATTGGGATACCAGCTACGATAGCGGCTATCCCTGCGTTGATCTTTCACCGATGGGGTTTAGCAATAGGTCTTTTCATCGGAGGATATGTTTTGCAATTTATCGGACATGCAGTAGAAGGTAATCGTTCGGGGGAAGAAGAATTTTTGCGAAAGTTGTTTAATAAGCAATAATAAAGATGGTGCAGGACAAGGTCCTATAATAAGAGAGAAAAATTGTAGAGGAAGATTATAGATGAGTATTTCATCAGGGAGATTAGCGATTGATGGTGGTACACCTGTAAGGACAGAACCCTTTCCGCCGCGCAGACTGATCTCTGAGGAAGAAAAGTCAGCTGCTATCGAAGTATTTGACGAATCCATCGAGAAAGGTGAAGCATTTGGCTACATTGGCAGGCGGGTGTATCTATTTGAGAGAGAATTTGCTGACTTTCTTGGCGGCGGGTACGCAAAGGCAGTCAATTCTGGTACATCGGCAGTTCTAACTGCATTGGCAGCGTTGGAGTTAGACCCTTGTAGCGAGGTTATCTGTCCGCCTATAAGCGATCCGGGCGGAGTTATGCCGATTGTCATGATGAATTGCATCCCTGTCCCTGCTGATACGAATGAATTTTCCTTCAACACGGGTCCCGAGCAGGTGGCTGCCGTTATTACCGAGCGAACCCGTGCAATACTGGTTGCTCAAATTATGGGCGAACCGGTGGACATTGCACCGATATTAGACATCGCTCATGAGCGAGGGATTTATGTTATTGAGGACGCCGCTCAAGCACATGGTGCAATCTATCATGATAGATATGTAGGCACATGGGGAGATATTGCTGCCTTTTCCACAATGTTCGGAAAGCACATCACCACCGGCGGGCAAGGTGGAATTGTATTTACCAAAAATGACAAACTTTTCTGGAATGCAAGGCAATTTATGGACAGAGGCAAGGAGATACTGCCCGAACATGCCCCCAATCTTGATGATCCAAATGCAGAAATTCCGCCTTATCCTGTCTCGACGGGTAAAAATGTCCGATTGGGATTAAATCTCAATTCTCATGAATTGGCTGCTGCTATTGGTAGGGTACAATTGAGAAAGTTGCCGTGGATAGTACGGCGACGCCAAGAAATAGTAGCAAAAATCTCTGACGGTATAAAATCCTTACAGGCAGTTAGCCCGGGGAAAATTGTCGATAATGCCAAGCCAAGTTATTGGTATTTCAGGCTCTCAGTGGATGGCTCGAGATTGAAGGTTGACAAGGACACCTTCGTAAAGGCACTTGCTGCTGAGGGCATCCCCGTTGTTCCATCTTATTATCATGTCCCTGCCTGGCAGGACTGGTTTATCAATCAAAAGACATACGGCAGGAGCGGCTATCCATGGACTTGCTCGGAATACTCAGGCCCGCACAATCCGAAATACGAACTGCCTAACTGTCAGAAGGTTCTTGCATCGAATTTTCTCATTGCAATTCACGAAAATTGGACCGATAGGGAGATTCAAGACACAATCGATGCCCTCGTAAAGGTTGAAAAGGCATATCTGAAATAGTCAGCGGTTATTTTCGTATGCTGATTTTGCTTTTCAGATGGCTGGTGGGAGCGGGTTAACTCGCGAATCGAATTTTGCACCAGCAGGAACTTTTCGAAGATTCATGCGTCGAATGCTATTGGCGGCAGAAGACAAGCAGGTGGGAATGAGCTCTTTGAAGGAGAAACGGCTATGAAGATGATTAAGGTTTTGACGGCGGTTCTGGTTTGTGCAATTGCAACGATGCCCCTGTTGGCGGCAGAGACGACCTTACCCGTGACCAAAGTGACAGTCTTTAGTAGCGGGGTGGCGTATTATCAACATGACGGTACGGTCAACGGCAACGCCGATGTGCTATTGAAGTTCAAAACCGAGCAGATTAACGACATACTCAAGTCCCTCGTGCCGTTGGACTTAGGCGGGGGGAGTGTTACGGGGGTAAGTTATGGCTCACGCGAGCCACTTATACGTGCATTGAAGAGTTTCGGGATCGACATCTCAGGTCAGCCTACATTGGCAGAGCTACTAAAGCAAATTCGAGGAGCCGAGGTAATTGTCCTCGCTCCGGAGAAAATCACTGGAAAAATCCTCGGCGTAGAGGGGCGCACCAAGCATATCCTGCCTTCCAATACGATAATCAAACAAGAAATTTTGAACCTGTTGACGGATATGGGGATTAAGTCAATTCCGCTTGAGACGATTTCCAGCATCGCCCTGGCTGATAAGAAGTTGAATTCTGAATTGAATAAGGCCCTTGCGCTATTGGTGGAGAGTCGAGATACCAATCGCAAGCCCGTCCGCGTTCATTTTGCCGGGAAGGGCAAACGTCCCGTCCGTATCGGCTATATCTGTGAAGCCCCGATATGGAAGACGTCCTATCGGCTCGTTCTTGGTGGTGAAGGTCAAAAGAAGAATAAAGCCCTCATGCAGGGCTGGGCGATCGTGGAAAATGTTTCCGATTTCGATTGGGAAAAAATCACTCTGACATTGGTTTCAGGAAGACCCATCTCGTTCATCCAGGATTTGTACACGCCGTTATTCGTCCCCAGACCGGAAGTCAAACCGGAATTATACCTCTCTCTTCGACCGCAGGTGTATGAAGAAGGTATAGCAGCGAGAAAACCTGCTCCTGCCCCGGCGCTAGCGAAAAGAAGATGGAAAGGGCGAGTAGGGGCAGGAAGGGCTGAATATCTGGCAGCAGTTCCGAAGCACATGGAGAGAAAAGCATTAGCCCGTGCCGATCTGGAACGTGATAAGGAGATGGCAAAGAATCTCCGTAGAAGTGTTCGTGCGATGGCAGCAGGAAAGACGGTCGGCGAATTGTTCAGCTATACCATCAAGACGCCCGTGAGCATCCCCCGCAGGCAATCAGCGATGCTGCCTATCGTCAGTCAAGATGTCACTGCTCGAAAGGTAAGTATCTATAATGAATCGACGTTGAAGGATCATCCGCTCAACGGCGTCTGGCTGACGAACGATACGGGTATGAGCCTGCTGGCAGGTCCGATTACCGTTTTCGATGAAGGCACCTATGCGGGCGATGCCCGAATTGGTAATCTCTCGCCAAATGATAAGCGACTGTTGAGTTATGCTATTGATTTGAAGGTAAAGGTTGACCCGTCGGAGAGTTCCACGCATCGGATAACTGCCGCCAAAATTGTCCGAGGCGTGATGTGGCTGACACGTAAGTACGAGTATAGCAAAACCTACCTGATAAAGAACAAGGCAGATAAAGCCCGAACGCTGGTGATTGAACATCCCCGGCGGACGGAGCGGAAGTTAATCAGCCCGAAAGAGCCCAATGAGAAGACCTCATCGGTGTATCGTTTCGAGACGACCGTCCCTGCTGGTAAGACAGGAAAGTTTGAGGTCAAGGAGGAACAGGTAACCAGGCAAAGCGTTGCAATCCTCCCCTGCAGCGTCGGGACACTTCAGTGGTACACAACAAACGGTCAAATTTCCGAGAAGGTTCGCAAAGCCCTTGCTGAAGTGATAAAACGCAAGAACGCCCTGACCGAGGCAGAGAGAGAAGTGAGACGACTTGAGCGTGAAATCTCAACCCTTGAACGTGACCAAGAGCGTGCCCGTAGGAACATGAGTGCTTTTAGAAGTACCAGAAGTACGGGATATCAGCGGTTCGCAAAGAAACTACTGGAGATTGAGTCGAAGATTGACGAACTACGCGGTAAGTTGGCTGATGCCCGTCAGAAAGTCCGCGAGCTCCGTAAGGCATTGGAAGATTATGTAGCCAATATGAATGTGGAATAAAAGTTGATGTAGCCGACTAATCACGCTTACAATGTCAAACGACAAGTCGATGGCAGGATCGGCTTGTCGTTTTGACTATTTTATGAAATCTATCTTCAAGGATGCAAGATATGGCTGAATCTCGGGCATCGCAGCCATGGAGTTTTTCATTTACGGATTCACTGTTGGCTGAAATTGCCGATGTTCCACAGGCATTACTTCATTACGATGTTGATGCGATTTGTCGGGCATACGATGCGATAGTACCGGTGGCTGATCGTCTCGGCGTGCCTCGGCCAACCCCTCGTCTTGCCGGGTTTGCGTACACCCATGTTTCCACGCTCGGAGCGAAGGTGCTTATCACGCCCGACTCACCGGAGCCCTATGTATATCCATGTATCGAAAGTTTAGAGGATATTGATCGCCTCGAAGAGCCTGAAGATTATCTCTCCGCGGGCATTATCCCTGAGCGTCTTGAGACCCTGAGAAAACTGAAGCAACGGCAGCCGGATGCAATGAACTTCATCGGACATGATTACGAAGGCCCTATCACCACAGCAGTACTGATGATGGGGGATAGATTTCTCATGCTTCCATACGACGATCCTCGCCGTGCGCATCGGCTGCTGGAGTTTTGTGTTCATAGTGCGTTGAATTACTGTCGAAGTGTGCGGGAGTACCTGGGATTGCCTGTTAATCCGGAGGAAGTTTGGGTGCCTGATGATTTCGCTGGTATGTTTCCACCGGAGATTTTCGCGGAGTTCGTAGTCCCTTACCTGGAGAAGATGTATTCTGGCCAGCAGGCTACCAGGCGTGCCTTGCATAGCGAATTAATTCGCCCTGAACATTTGTCGTTCCTGCAGGAATTGAAAATAGACGTATTCGATCCCGGGACGGACCAGTATCTAACGCCCGAGATTCTTCGTGATCAATGTCCTGTTCCCTACCAGCTTCGCATCAAGCCGTCGGAAGTGGTATCAATGTCTGCTGATGAATTGGTACAGTTATACCAACGTCTTGCCAGTTGCAATCCTGTTGTTATCGAGTTTTCCATGGATCGGCTTTCTGATGAGCCAAAGATTGTTGCATTATTGGATATCGCAAGGCAGATGGAGTAATGTCAGTGATTGCAAAGTCTGTGCAGCAGTCAGAGATACCCGATATGTAAGGTCAGGCGAGCTGTGATCTATTCCATTCTTGGTAGGTAGGTTGCCCTGTCGAGAAGCGGAAAATAATTTGGGGGGTGAGTCATTTCCTGCCAAGGAGCAGTTTTTTAGACCTCCTCGCTTGTCAAACCTGCCATTTTCTTATAATGCCCTGTCAATCGTATCTGCCCGTGGCTCGCGGGAGTCATTTATCCAGGGCGCGAAAAGTCCATGTGCCTTGGAACAGGTTCGCAAATTCTATTGCCTGATTTTATCATCCTTTGAGTGCATCTTCGACGGTGTCGAAGACATCGAGGAGTTTATCCAGACGGGTGGTTTCGAGTAATTCGCGGATTTTATCGGAGGGCGAGGCGATTCTTACCTGTCCTTTATGATGCCTGCACTTTAAGTATCCAATAATTATTGCTCCTAAGCCGGCAGAGCAGATGAAGTCCATCTTGCTTATATCGAGTACGATAATCGGGGGCTGCTTGGCGGCGATTTGCTCGAGTCGTTCGCGGAGTTCATCTGCTTTATCGGTCGTGACCGAACCAACGATGCTAACAATCACGGCATTATCTTTCTGATGTTCCGATATGGAAAAATCATTGTTATTGCAGGGGTTAGTCATCCTTTCTCTCCAGGATATTTGCAGAAGTTTTCCGTATTTTTGGTAATCCCGAAAACCGATTCCTAATCATACGTACCTCGTTTCCCTTATCATTATAGATGACTTCATCCATGTATGCTCGCATGAGCATGATGCCCCGTCCGCAGGGCTTTTCGAGGTTTTCATCGGCTGTTGGGTCAGGTACACTGGCAGGATCAAACCCTTCCCCTTCGTCGGCTATTGTAATTTCTACACGCTGGCTATCAATATCGGTGGATACACGAATCTTTCGAGAACGATCGAACTTATTTCCATGCTTAATGGCGTTTATCAATGCCTCTTCTGTGGCTAAACGAATGGCAAAGCAATCGTCCTTATCATACCCAGCGGCCTCTACCTCTCTGATAATCTCCCTGATAAGGTCTCTTGCAGCAGATAAGTCAGTGGTGATTACTCTTTCGGTCATTTTGTTTAAACGCATCAGAAGTATAGTGTCTTCATATATCCTCAGGCAAACCTTTTACCAACAGGCAAATCACTCTGAGACTTTGTTTATAGCCTCAGCCCGATCGGAGCAAATTGTAAATACCTCGTTGAGGCGGGTAATCTTAAAGGCTTGAAAAATCTGCGGATGAATATTACACAATGCCATCACTCCTTTCCTCTCGGCAATATGTTTTTGAAGCGTTATGAGCATGCTGAGCATACTGCTTGACATGTGTTGAACGTTGATGAAATCAAGGACGAGTCTGATTTTCTCATCTGCTTGCTTTACAATTTCATCAAGTTCCTCACCGATTTTCGCGATACTTGCTTCATCAAGTATTTTGCTATCAGTTAACTCAACGATGGTAACATTTCCTTCCTGTGAGGTCCTAATCCTGGAGGTGTTATTTTCCATCATCTATACTCCTTGCTGTTGTTATTTTGCTTGGCATACCAAGCAGATTTTGCGAGTAATCCATTGATAGAATAATAAGCCTTTCCATATAGCCCTGTCAAGTTCACCTTTCTGAGAAGGGATTGTGATAAGATTAGATGGGTTTTGAGTGATAACGAACGTCTATTTTTCCTGATGAATTGATGTGTGTTAATGTAAGGATTTTCGCAAATATGAAGATATTAGGTTAATGCTTGGAGGATATTGACGATGATGCTTATTCCGAGCAGGGCAAGGAGTATGTAGATGATTATCTCGTTGGATGAGGTTTTAGATGCGGACACTTCTTCAGCAGGTTTTGCTGTAGGCTCTTCTTTCGTCAATGCTGATAGCATTCGTGCGTCGAGGGTCTTATGAACTTGCAGTGGAGGTTCACCACGAGCGATGGATTCAAGGTCCATTAGGAGGTCGGTTGTAGAGGCGTAGCGGTCTTCTCTACGCTTTGCCATCATCGTTTCGACAACTTCACCAAGCCCAACTGATAATGATGGGTTGATGTGGTCTGGTGGCGTGAGAGGTTCCTTGAGGTGTTTGTTCATCACAGCAACGGGTGTCGGACCATCAAAGGGAACTCTACCGGTAACCATGTGGTAGAGCGTCGCGCCAAGGCTATAGATATCGGCACGGAAGTCGATGTCTACCTCTCCTCGAATCTGTTCAGGAGAAATGTAGTATGGCGTACCGTAGGCTTTACCTGCCTCAGCCTGAGCAGTTTGCTCATCAGCAGCCATACGAGCAAGACCCATATCAGCCAACTTGGCTACACCGTCCTTGGTGATCATGATGTTTTTGGGCTTGACATCACGGTGGATTAGCCCATTTTCATGTGCATGAACCAATGCACGAGTTATCTGAATGGCGATGTCCAGTGCCTCTGATTCGCTAAAAACCTTACCTGCTATAAGTTCGTCGTAGAGCGTATGACCTTCGACATATTCCATAACGAAATAGTGATACCCATTGGCTTCTCCGACGTCGATTGCCTGAACAATATTAGGATGATTGAGTTTAGCAGCAGCCTTTCCCTCGCGGTAAAATCGTTCAACATATTCAGGGTTTTCGCTGAATCGTTTTGGTAAGACCTTTATGGCAACTAATCGGTCGAGGCTTAGCTGTTTTGCCTTGAACACCGTTGCCATTGCCCCCGAGCCAAGTTTTTCAAGGATTTGGTATCCTGGAATTTGTTGAGCAGGACGAAGTTCCTCCATTGACTTGATAATCCGGTCTATCTGACGCTTAGTGACGATGCCTTTTTCGACGAGTAAATCAGATAACGCTGGCTGGCGATTATCAGCGGCCAATTGCTTCTGTTCTGCCAGACACTCCTCGACCTCCTCGGACGTTGCAAGGTTTTTCTCCACGACGATTCTGCCGAGTTCCGTGTCTGTCATTGAAACTGATTTGACATGATTATTTGCCACTTATGTGCTTCCGAATTGTTTTTGCCTATGCAAGGCAACCGACAAACGACCCAATGATAACTCCATTGCCTCTTTTCATACAAGTCTTTTATCTCTATGGTTTGTATACGCTCGCCGGCCCCAAACGATCAGGGAAATATCCATTTTCGAATAGCCATCGGCGAACATCCCAGCAAAGGTGGCATTTACTTGCATAACCGTCGGGCTTTCTTGCATATCCTAATCCTTCAGCCTGCTGCAGCAGTGCAACCGGTCCGGTCCGGGCTAACAGTGATATTATATCATCACTTCGTTCTTCAGAGTTATCATCGACAAAGTTATCCCACAAGTTTTGCCATATCCTACTTACGGAATTAGAAGAATTAATAATCCCAAGGATAATTCCTGTACATACGCCTGGACAAACGATCCCTTCGCCATCAACATGAACATGCCTGGAGCGAAGCAAGGCTGACCAACACGGATTATCGGCAAAACTTTCGGGGGGCTTGAGTGGTAAAAGTTGGGATAGTTCAACAGCAGCCCTTCCCGTGAGACGATCTCGTCCCTTCAGTACATAGGCTGCAAAGACACGCTGTCGGTCCTCTTGAGATAATAAACCTGTATTGAACCCTTCCCTTGCCCAATCTTCCCAGCGGATGCGTACACGATCAGCCCCAAGAATTTCTTCTGCAACTTTTGCTAACAGCCTGACTCTTTCAATGGGTATATATTGCTGATGATATGGATCTGCCGATATTTTCAACCGAAACATTCCTGCTTCATCCAGTGCCTTTATGCGTTCACGGATGATTTTTTCATCCGTTGCCCAATATGCGTTGGTTTCGACGGCTTCGAGCGGTTTTAAACCTGCCTTTTTTGCTTTTCTAATGAGTTCTATGAGGGTTTCCCACCTCCCGAAGGGCTCCCCGCCACTGATATGTATCCTACAGCCATGGGGCGAGGCAGAGATAAGCCCCTCCCAGATTGCCAAACCCATCTCTACGCTCATATCTACCCCTGCCGACGGCGACGAGCAGGTATAACAAGAGGCGCAACGGGCATTGCACCAATAGGTTAGCATCAGCCCAGCAAAGGACCAGTACTTTACCGGCATGGGTTTGGATTTATCCCAATTTTTAGGCATTTTTCACCTTGCTAAACATAGATTAGCATAGAGACAGCCTCTGCATTGAGCAGGATTGGTATCACTGATGCGGTCAAATTGTCCAGTTGCTATCGAACTAAGCAAACGGTTAGCAAGGTCTTCTAATCGCTGTCTTGCCAGCGAGAGGTTTTTGTCAGTTGCAGTAAAGTCGTACGATTCACCTGTCCGAAGGAAGTAAATCGTCGCTTTCGAAACTTTCTGACCAAAATGCTTCCGTGCAGCAATAAGATATAACATCATCTGCAATTCATATCTGCGAGCATGTTCGACAACTTGTGGAGAAGTTATCTTATCAGATTTGTAGTCAACAATGTGCCAATAGCCTTTAGCGTCTTGGAAAAGCAAATCTATCTGTCCGGTGATATTTATTGAGTTATCAGCCTTGTATATGAAGGCAATTTCTCTTTCACATCTTCGGGCAGAAAGTATCTGATTTATCAAAGGGCTTTCTTTCAACTTCAAGAACATTGCTGTAAGTTCATGTATAATCGACTCAGCAGGAATGTCCAGTTCCATTTCACTAAACACTCTATTTGTAAGTGCTTGAGCGTAATTATAGATTTCATCATGTTCATTTCTTTTCAATACAGTAAGGTCTGCCAGTTCCATACATCGGTGGAAGAAAGTACCCATAACAGTGGGATCGAGAGACTCTTTGAATATCGAAAGGTGTCCTTTTTCTTGCGATTTATCTTGTACAGGAAGAGGTGGACAAAGTATGTACTTCCAACGATATAGTGCCGGACAGATTGCAAAATCACATAAGGCAGTAGCTGATATGCCTGTAATAGGCGGATTTTCAACGGGGGAGAGTAATTTTGACTGAAATGATGTCTCACTCTCTTGTCCTTTCTTCAACAATATGTTGTAAAATTGATCAGCATTAGGGTTTGACGAAAGAGTTTTTAATCCTACTGACCTTACCAACCGTGGTTTTCGTAAAGGGGTTACAGTTCGTTTTTCGACACATATGGAATAGCGTCTATCGTATTTAATCTCCTTCTGGTTAGTATCAATGGCGCTGGTTATGTTGAAGATGCTGTTAAGTTTATCGAGGTAGGAATTTTTGGATTTGATTCCGCCATTTTTGTTTCGCCAATCTGCTCCGATTAATATTAAGTAGTCTTTATGCCTCGTGAAGGCGACGTACATTTTGCGTATATCTTCTTCTTCCAACTCCTCCTTTTCTGCAATGTGTGCCAGTTTATGACTAATGGGCATATTTTCGTCTTGCTCAAACTGTTTTTGTGGCGAAAGTGTAATTCCCCAATCGTGGCGAGTCAGGATATTTTCATGTTGAAAACCTACTACTGTATTGATCTCAGGTACAATCACAATGGGAAATTCCAGCCCCTTTGCTTTGTGAATTGTCATAATACG
>JAGHBS010000013.1 GCA_021160865.1 Planctomycetota bacterium
TCTCAATCGCCTCAACCGCCAAGGTTTTTCCATCAAGGCGGCCCAACCAGGTACCCTTAATTGAAATAAGTGCTGACTACGGCTTGGCAATGTATGTGACTGACCACAAACGTGGCAGATTGCTCTGGCGATTAATAGATGCTCAACCATCGCATACTCCCGAACAACTCACTGCTGATATTCGCCGAGAAGTCATCCGGGATATAAAAATTGTTCAGGGTTTCAAAAAAGCACTAAAAACGGCAAAGGAATTGGCTGCGAAGATTAATAAAGGTAAGACGACGCTCAAAAAGATTGCTAATTCCTATAAGAAATCTATCCTGAAAACTGGATTTTTCTCACGGAAGAGATTTGATCCTACCTTTGAGCGAATTGTCTGGTCTTATGTTCCTGAAGTTGGTGTGAACGTGCATTTTATAGAAAAGGCATTCTCACTTGTTCCTGACGACCCTGATGAGCCCGCTACCGATAAGCCTGCTACTGTCGTCGAATTGTATCGTCAGCATAAGGTAATGCTTATCCAGCGGGTAGGGTATGAACCTGCGAAAAAAGAAGATTTTGATCAGATTGGTGCGTCGCTTGTGGCATCGCTAACGATGATGACACGCTGGCGTGAACAGGTTTTTCAATGGTTCCTTGCAGAGAACGTTGCTAAGCGAGTGGGATTCATACCCAAGTTCTCCCGATAATCGGGTTATTCTGTAAAGTGATAAATCAAACGGATTAGGCACAGCTGTGCTGATGTTGACCTCTATTGATTAGGTTGATACCCTTGATATGGACCCAAAGTAATCGAGTTTCAGCAGATGAGGTGAAGAAGCTTTACGTCATTGACGGTCATTGGTTGATTTTTCGTGCATACTATGCGCCTTTCAGAGACCTCCACAGTCCATCGGGCGAACCGACACGAGCGACGTACGTTTTCTGCACAACTTTATTGAAACTAATCACCCAGCAGAAACCCGACTATCTTGCCGTCACGCTTGATAGTGGTAGGGAATTGCTTGAACGCACCAGGGTGTACCCCCAATACAAAGCCACACGCGTGAAATTACCTGAAGACCTCCCCCCTCAAATATCTCGAATTGTCGAGATCGTCCAAGCCATGAAGATACCAATTTTGCAAAAGGTGGGGGTCGAAGGCGATGACATAATGGCTACCATTGTTCGCCGATTTGCCAATAAAAACATGAAGATTTTTCTTGTCAGTCGGGATAAGGACCTCGAGCAGCTTATAGGACCTAATGTCGTCCTATATGACCCAATGAAAGATAAAATTATTGATACCGAAATTCTTCAGAAGGAAAAGGGCTATCCTCCTGAAAAAGCCGTCGATGTTCACGCCCTTTGCGGAGATACATCTGACAACGTCCCGGGCATCCCGGGAATCGGTCCGAAAACAGCTGTCAAACTCATAAACAAGTACGGCAGTTTGGAGCAGGTTATCGCTTGCGCTGATGATCTTACCCCTAAACTGGCTGAAAACATTCAAAAATATGCTGATCAGGCCCGGTTGGCAAAGGAATTGATAACACTGGACGACGATGTTGATATCGAGATCGACCTTTCGGCGATGGAATTTCACGGCATCGATGCTGATTCGGTAAGAGTCATATTTGAGCAACTCGGTTTCAGGCGGCTTATTGATTCGCTCGATAAAGTTGCAGATAAAAAGCGGAATAGCCAGGCAGGTCAGCAAGTACTCTTTGCGGGGCAAACCACAGCAAAGGATTTTGATTATCGCTGCATTGATAACGTCGAAGAATTTGACAATCTTGTAGAGCAACTCCGTAAAGTCCGCTACCTTGCAGTTGATACCGAGACCACTTCCCCTCTGCCGATGTGGGCAGATTTGGTAGGATTATCTCTTGCCTGGCAACCTGGTAAGGCTGTTTATATTCCCATTGCCGGACCACTTGGGCAGAAGGTCATACCGATAGAGTTGCTGCGAGAGCGGATTGGACCAATCCTTGCAGATGATCGAGTTGAAAAGATCGGACACAACCTCAAATACGATATGATTGTCCTTGCTAATGCCTCTATTCCTTTAGCCGGTCCGATGTTCGATACCATGCTTGCTGCTTATGTCCTCGATGCAAGCAGAGGCAATTATGGCATTGATTCGCTGGCAGCTGAGTTTCTCAATCACAGGTGCATATCATTTGCCAAGGTAGCCGGTAAGGGTAGGGGGCGTAAAAAGATGGATCAGATACCAATTGCGGAAGTCGCTGTCTATGCAGCCGAAGATGCCGATGTAGCCCTGCGCCTTAGCGAGGTATTCAGAAATAGGTTAAACCAAGAGGGTCTGACCGATTTATTCGAGAATATCGAGATGGCATTGATGCCTGTACTTGCCCAGATGGAGCGCAATGGCATCCGTATTGATCCCGACGAGCTCAACCGCCAGCGGCAGCACCTCTCTAACGAGGCTGACATCCTGCGAGAGCAGATAATCCAGTCGGCAGGTTGTCAATTCAATCCCGATTCACCCAAACAACTTGCCGAAGTGTTATTTGAGAAACTAAAACTCCCTGTTCTCAAGCATGCCAAAACCGGTCCCAGTACCGATGTTTCAGTCTTGAGCGAGTTAGCCGTTGTCCATGAAGTTCCACGATTGGTGCTGGAATATCGGCAGATAACAAAATTGCTGCGGACATATTTGAACTCGTTAGCAGAGTTTATTCACCCGCGGACTGGACGGATTCATCCATCGTTCAATCAGACGGGTACCGAAACAGGCAGGCTTTCCTGCTCTGATCCGAACTTGCAGAATATTCCTATCCGCAGCGAGATAGGCAGCCGAATACGCACCGCCTTCGTTGCACAAGACGGCAATGTGCTTATATCGGCAGACTATAGTCAGATTGAACTTCGCATCCTTGCCCATCTATCAGGTGATGAGACGATGATAGCAGCCTTTCAGGCGGATCAAGACATTCACAAGATAGTAGCAGCTGAGGTCTTCGGGGTAGAACTCGATCAGGTCACCCCCGCTCAGCGAGCAAGGGCAAAGGGAGTAAACTTCGGTATTATCTACGGGCAGACTGCTTATGGATTATCGAGGGCATTGGGGATAAGTAAAACTGAGGCACAAGAGTTCATCAATTCTTACAAGAGGCGATTCAGACGAATTGAGGAGTTTTTCTCCGATTGTGTTGCCCGTGCTAAAGCCAATGGCTGGGCAGAGACAATCGCGGGCAGACGGCGGAAAATCGAAGGGTTCGATTCGCAAAATCCACAAAGGCGTGCCCTTGCAGAAAGACTTGCCATTAATTCGGTCGTTCAGGGTTCAGCTGCCGACCTAATTAAAATCGCCATGATAAACATTCATCGCCGAATAGAGCGGGAAAATCGTCCCACAAAGATGCTGCTCCAGATACACGATGAACTTATCTTCGAAGCACCTTATGAATCAGTCAAAGAAGAGAGCGAATTTATTGCTTCCGAGATGGCAAATGCCTTCAAATTGCGCGTACCATTGAAGGTTGACATCGGCATCGGGGCCAATTGGCGTGATGCCAAATAAGCGCTTTTTCCGTCAGGTCAGTATTTCTCAAATCAAAGACGATTGCTTCCTTGTTTTTTAAAGCGAGGTCAATTTGAACTGCTTCGCTTCTTGCTGATGGCAATTTCAGCAGCATTTACAAGGGGATAAGCCACCGGTGAAGTTGTCAATGCCGGATGCGTTCCCATCTGAAACACTGCAATATCTTCAGCCGTTAGCCGTCGTTGTACCAGTGCGGAGATTGCATTAATCATTTCAGCGGCAGTATTGTCACCCCTGACCTGTCCGCCCAGAAGGGTTTCGGAGTTTTTCTCGAAGACGAGTTTAACCTTCATTTTCGATGCACCTGGCATTGCAGCAGGATGACGATTAAGCCCCTCGACTACTCCACAAATTGTCTGATAGCCCAGATTTTTTGCCATCGTTTCGGTAAGGCCAGCCGTTCCAAGTGCTAATTCGCCAACCGAGGTTGCCCAAACACCTACTGTGCCCGGGTTTTCTCGCGTAATGCCAAAGAGATTTGCACCGCAAATTCTCCCTTCAAGTGTGGCGATTGAAGCAAGTTTCAATTCCGAAGCCCGCCAGCCGAAGAAGGAAAACTTCTCTGCGCAATCTCCGCAAGCGAATATATTTGGATCGGATGTCATCATTGTTCGATCAACGTAGATGGAGCCCTTCTGCCCGACGCGCAGGCCAGCTGATCGTGCTATATCTACATTTGAAACCGCCCCAATCGCAAAGACAACGACATCAGCCTTTAATTCAGTACCGTCGGAAAGCAATACGGATTCAACGTGATTATTACCCCGTATCTCTTCCACCCTTATAGAAGTACGGATGTTCAAGCCTCGTGAAATGAGATGCTCTTCCATCTCTACGCAGAATTCCTCATCATAGGCAGCGTTCAAGCAATGGGGCATGATTTCCACGATGGTAACGTTCTTGTTTCCCATCTTATTAATCTCATCGCCCAGTTCGATGCCGATAAATCCGCCACCTATGATGACAATGTCATTGGCTTGCTGAAGCCGATTTTGCATTCGGCGCAGGTACTCGATATCCTTATAGACAGCAAAAGTCCCATCAAGTTCAGCCCCTTTGATGCGGGGGATTATCGGTGATGAGCCAATCGCCAAAACCAACCGATCGTACCTGACATCACCATCCTTGGTGTGAACAATCTTACCGACGCGATCGATACCAGCGGCTTGTGAAATAAAAATTTCAATATTGTTCTTCTCCAATATGCTATCGGGGAGAAGGTCCTCTTCGGGATCTTTTATCGTGCCGAAGATATAGGGAATCCCGCATGGGATAATCGCCTTTGCTTCTCGTCGGATAATCAGAATGCTCTTATCAGGATAGTGTCGCCTTGCCGTCACTGCTGCGGTTACACCAGCGGCACTACCTCCTAATACTACTACATCTGCCTGTTTCATATCTTAGCCTCCATAAAAATTGTCTTAAATTGTTATTCTTCACAACATTAGTTCGATAATCATCGTAATAAACCCACAAGTATACCATAGAGA
>JAGHBS010000060.1 GCA_021160865.1 Planctomycetota bacterium
TCCTTTTCCATCCCATCGTTCGTGATGGTGGAGGATGAGATTCGATTCGTCTTTCATGTAGGTGATGTTTTCCACAATGGCTGAGCCTATTTCAGGATGACGACGGATAAAGTTGAATTCTTCCTTACTAAGTTTTCCAGGCTTGGTCAGAATTGCATCGGGAACAGCAATTTTTCCTATATCATGCAAAAGTCCAGCGATGCGAATTGCTTCAACATCTTTCTTATCGAGGTTAATAAATTTGGCAAGATGCTCTGCATAGAAGGCGACATGATCGCTATGCTTGCGTGTGTAAGGGTCCTTTGCTTCGACAGTACGCGTCAGGGCGCTTATGGCTTCGATTAGTATCCGCTTGAGGTAATTTGGTCCGCTGGTGGCGCGGCGATCATGGAATTTGTTATCATCGTTTGTTGATAACATCCCCTCGACATATTTTACGACAGTGCTTTGTCCTGTTTGGCTTGCAACACGAGCGGCAGCACGGGCACGCTCAATGAGTTCCGATTCACTTATAGAGAAAATCGGGTCTGTTTCTGCTACTCCGATAGATACTGATAATCGAGCCGTCTTACCTGCCCATTCCACAGGCGCACCAGCGACGGTCTTTCTTATCTTCCACGATAATTCATCTATGCGAGTAGGTGATGAGGTGGGTATCAGAAGGATAAACTCATCGCCATTTCCCCGTGCAAGATAAATCTCATTCCCCAGTTCCTTGTTAAACCTGTCGGCTATATCAGCAAGAACCCCGTTGCCAAATTCGTAGCCAAATTCCAAATTAATCTTATGGAAATTGTCTAAGTCTAATACCATTGCGGTGCAGGATGTTCGTCGTTTTCTACACCATTGCCGTATTTGTGATAATCGTTTATAGAACTCCGAGAAGATGGGTAAGCCTGTAATATGATCCCGACGTGGAATAATGTGCTCGAGTTTCTCGCGAAGTGATCCGTTGTCATGGCGAGATGGTTTGGAAGTAACGATATTCAGGGTCAGCGGGGCATTAATCTTGGCATTGACGATTGTCCGATGAACAGCGTGAAGGAGTTGCGAGGGTTCAAAAGGCTTTTTCAATATCGTAGATTTTCTGATAAGGTTTTCCGGCGATGTTGCATTATCGACAATGCAGATTATCTTGCTGGTGAGTCTCTTCCGGATTAAAAGTTTGATAGCTGCGGTAGGAACTTGTTTCATCGAGGAAAAATCTAATATAAGGGCATCGTACTTTTCCCAAAGCAAGTATCGCAATAAATGACGGATTGATTGGATAGTGGTACAGGCAATTCCATTATCGGAAAGAAGTGCTTGGGCTTTTTTCCGCATGTCAGGGTCTTTGCTGAAGAGCAGTACTTTCGGTCGGCATTTTGTCATTTTGTGCCTTCCTCATCTGTTCCCGACCCCGTTTTGCCCCAGCGATGTCTTTCGAAGGGAAAGGCTGTTGAATTAATCGGCAGGATCATTATCAGGCTTAAATATTGAGATATATTTCTTGTTGTAAGTATGTGAAAAATCAATAATTGGGTGTCAACAGCATGTCACTGTGTCTGCCTTGATAGGATATGAAGTGCAATAGATACTGGAAAACAATAATTTACGGCGTCTTTTTATCGAGGAAGCCCTCGAGTTTGCGTGCACGAACAGGGTGTTGAAGTTTGTGGATGGCTTTTGCTTCAACTTGCCTCACTCTTTCACGGGTGACCTTGAAGATTCTTCCAACTTCCTCAAGCGTGTACGTGTAGCCATCACCTATGCCGTATCTGAGCTTGATAATTTCCCGTTCACGGTAGGTTAGCGTTTTGAGAACCTCTTCAATGCGTTCCTTGAGCATTTCACTGCCGGTAGACTCGATGGGATTTTCAGCAGTTTCGTCTTCAATGAAATCCCCGAAGTAGGAGTCCTCGCTATCACCAATCGGACGATCCAGGCTTATGGGATGACGCGATACTTTCAATACCCTTCTTACTTCCGATGGACTCATACCGGCTCTGTCAGCCAATTCTTCGATAGTAGGTTCTCTGCCCATTTCCTGAACTAATCGCTTGCTGATGTTCCGCAGCTTCGACATAGTTTCAATCATGTGAACAGGGATTCGGATCGTCCGAGCATGATCGGCAATTGCGCGAGTTATTGCCTGGCGAATCCACCAGGTAGCGTAGGTTGAGAATTTGTATCCTCTTCGGTATTCGTATTTATCGACTGCCCGCATCAGGCCGGTATTGCCTTCCTGGATGATATCAAGGAAGCTAAGTCCCCTGTTGCGGTATTTCTTGGCGATTGAGACAACAAGTCTCAAGTTTCCGCTGGAAAGTTCCCTCTTAGCCTGTTCGTAATCGTTGAACGCCTTCTGAATGGATTTAACGCGTTTTTCAAACAGTTCGAAGTCTTCCATGACAAGGTCAGTCAGACCTGCAAGTTCTTCCTTCATCACAACCAAATCTTCATGTGGTATTTTCGATGCACGTGGATTGGAAATCTGGTTTCGAAGTTGCTTCATCTTTTCATAGAGGTGCATTAACTTCATCATCATTGGCTGGATTCTGGAGGTGCGAATCGAGAGTTCCTCTATAAGTTTAGCAGCCCGTCGTCGTCGCCGCCACATCCGCAAGCGGTATTCCTTGCCTTTTCGGGAAGTACTCTTGGTACGCTTGACGATTTCCCAATCGCGCTCGTTGGCCTTGAGTATCTTCCGTATAGTTTCAAGGTTTATCGGAATTCTCTGACCAATGGTATCCTTAGTGAGGTTCTCTGCAGTGGAGGTTTTCATGGTGCGGTCGAAGGGTAAGTCTTGATCGTTGACCTGCTGGAGGATTTCTACCGCTTGTGCGATGCAATAATCGCTTTCAAGCACACGTCTACGGAAGCGCATACGAGTCATCTCGATTTTTTTAGCAAGGGCAATTTCCTGCTCCCGCGTCAGGAGCGGAATTTCCCCCATCTGCATCAGGTACATCCGAACAGGATCGTCCACACGAGGTTTTTCAGGAACAAGTTCGCCTGTCTTCTTCTCTTCTTCTAATGCCTCTTCTTCTTTTATATCAGCATCAGAGAAGTCTTCATCATGTTCCGTTTCACCAACGATATCCTTATGCGAACCAACTTCTGATTCGTCAATCAGTTCGATGCCCAATTCATCAAGCCTCATCAGAAGGGAGCTCAGTTTTTCTGGCTCGAGTTCCTCCCCGGGGATATCATCGTAGGTTAGATATCCCTGAGATTTACCCTTCTCGATGAGTTTTTCCATTTGTTCTTCGGTGTATTCAGATTTGTGTACCATCTCTCGATTTCCTATTCGACGCTATCCTACCTTCGCATCGCGATAAAGCACGCACAAACACGCAATTAAAGCCATTTTCTTTCTTTGTTTCAAGGATTCTTAATTTTAAGGCGCCAACTATCGCATAAGTCCTTGTCAATCTGTTGGTTGTGTTGCTAACGCACCTTCGGGAAGCGTCGTGGGTCTATCTTGTTCCGCTGGGATATTTTTCGTAGCAATTCTTCTGACCATCCCTGGCTTTTCATGTTTTCAAGTTGCTCTTTTTGATGGCGAAGTTGGAGCAACTCGGCTGCATCGGTGATTGCCTTTTTCATTTGCTTATAACGGCTTTGTGTGTCAGTGGTATTGTTATATCTTTTTTCGCCCGAAAGTTGTAAGTCAGTAACTATTTGACCCCATTGCTCTGATTCTGCTGCTAAAAGTAGTGTTGAAATATCAAGGCGGTCCTGGTGTGCAAGGTTCCAAACCTGCTTAGCCACTGGCTGCAGCTCGGGGTCGGCAAACATTTCAGGGTTAATTTTACCTTCGATAAGGCTAAAAAGTTCGGGGGCATTCAAAAGTATTTCAAGTATTTCTCTCTCCGGTGATATACCGGTCTGCTCGATATGTTCTGCGGCGCTTGTAGATGAACTTGCAGCATATCTTCCTATTCTTGACGAAATCCGTCTTATTTGGCTGGCAACGTCTGCTGGTGATAATCCTGTCATCTCCGAGACCTGCCCAATAATTAGCCCCTCTCGCAGTGCGTCAAGCTTGCCGAAACTTGCTGACGAGACTACCAGATGGAGGAACTTTTCTACAATCTGCCGTTTCTCTGCGATAGATTTTGCCTGTTTGTATTGTTGAACATGCTGCAACCAGGCATATTGCATTGCATCGGGCGCCTGGGTTAGTAGATTTCTAAACGCCTCGGCACCAGCAGCGAGGATATAATCACAGGGGTCTTTAACTCCTTGGATATCTTGTGGAATTGTTGCAACTCGCACATGTAATCGTTGTGGCAGGAACAGTTCCATCGCACGTTCAGCCGCTGATTTACCGGCTGAGTCCGCATCGAATACTAATACAACCTCGTGAGCATATCGACTAAGCAGCCTGACATGCCTATCCGTCAGAGACGTTCCAAGTGTGGCAACTACGTTATCGATCCCTTCCTGTAAAGCCATCAAGGCATCAAGATATCCTTCAACGACAACGGCCTGTTCGCTCGAAGAGATAGCCTGGCGAGACCAGTTCAGGGCATAAAGATTGGCAGATTTATCGAACAATATCGTCTCAGGGCTGTTGAGATATTTTGCACCCTGATCATCGCTTAATGCTCTTCCGCCAAAGGCGATGACCTTACCAGTGGGGTCGAATATCGGAAAGATTAGGCGGTTTCGGAAACGATCATAGATTGAACCATCTTCTTGCCTGACAACCAGGCCGGCTTCAATTAATTGCCTGTCAGTGAATCCTTCCTCCTTAGCAGCCGATCGTAGCGCGCCCCAGGAGTCAGCCGCCCAACCAAGCCCAAATCTTCGTATGGATTGCTCGGTAAGTTTTCTGCTTCGGGCATATTCCATGGCTGATGCACCTGCTGGTGAAAGGAGATTGTCTCGAAAGAAACGAGCAGCAAAGGCGAGTAGTTTTAACA
>JAGHBS010000044.1 GCA_021160865.1 Planctomycetota bacterium
TCACTTTTAATTTCAACCATCTGAGCACCAAACTTATCTGCCAGCCGTAATGCCTTTAGCAAGGCTTGATATTCAGCCACATTATTGGTGGTTTCACCGAGAAAGTACCCTCCCTTGAATAAAACGGCATTATCATCGGCATCCCGGATTACAACCCCTGCACCAGCCTCGCCTGGATTGCCCCTTGCTCCACCGTCAATATGCACATATAATTTTAGCAACTTTGCCTTATTATTCATTCTTTCTACTCATTTATGGAACAAAAATAAGAAATTATTTTTTCTTTTTGTCGGGTCTTACAGTTTCTTTTGCGGAATATCTTATTGTGATGCTGCAAGTTATGTTTGAGTAGGTGTTGGTTTTTCTTCGCTCTTTTGTTCTTCCTCCTGCAGGTAAAGTATTCTGCCGCAGGAATCGCAGAAGCGGATTTCATCTCTGGCTCTGAGGGCATTGGCGTGTTCTGGTGCAAGTGACATATTGCACCCTCCGCAGACGTACTTATAAGGTGGTTTATTGCCGATGACCTCAATCTTGGCCATTGCATCACCGTTTTTCACCGCTGCTATACGCTCGAAGATAGCAAGGGCGTCGGAGGGCACTTCCCGGGCTGCTACATCTCGTTTTTGCTGGAGATCAGCAAGCATCTGTTCGAGTCTACTTGTTTCTTCTGCTGCCGATTGCTCTATCTGTGCGAGGTGTTCTTCTTCCTGCTTAATTTCCTCTGCAACTTTTTCTGCTTGGGCAGCAACCTGATCTGCCAGTTGCATCAGTTCCAATGCCTTATCTTCCAGTTTAGAATTATCTGCCTTGAGACTATTTAGTTGAGTGAGCGTAGCGGCATATTCCTTATTCGTTTTGGAGGTATTTAGCGCCTGGCGGAGTTTATTTACCTCAACTTCCTTCTGTTTTAGTTCCAGTTCGATTGCCCCGGCTTTTCTTTGATGCTCAAAGACTTCCTCCTTTAATGATTTGTGCTTCTGACGGAGCTGTTCCAGACGCTTGCGCTGAATGTCAACGGCAGTACTTTTGCTTTGCATCTGGCGGCGAATTTCAATGAGTTGGTGCTCAATCTTTTGAAGCCTGAGCATTGCTTCGAGGGTCTTTCCCATGCACCACTCCTATAGCTGGATTAAAACTAACATTTATACCATTAAAGCATAATTATAGATACAGAATCAAGATAATTCTTTGAACTTTTGCACTTATTTAGCAAACTACTGAGCGGCCAGATAGAATTGTCGCAGAAATTCCTTCTCTGTCTGATTTGGTCGTATGATAATTGCCTCTTATGAGTATATGCATTACACTTTCTTATTATCCCGATTTATCGGCTGACGGTAAGGTAAAAATGTCTGTGGAAAAGGAAATATGACCAAGGTCAAGGACAGAATGGCAAAAAAGGCATTGTTGGCGTTAGAAGATGGAACAGTCTTTGAAGGTAATGCTATCGGCGCGATTGGTGAATGTACCGGCGAAGCTGTTTTCAATACTTCTATGACCGGATATCAGGAGGTGCTGACCGATCCATCCTATCGCGGACAGATTGTAGCGATGACTTATCCTTTAATAGGGAATTATGGCGTTAATTCGCAGGACGTCGAAAGCAGGCGGATATGGGTCGAAGGTTTTGTTATCCGCGAACTGAGTGCAACTGTCAGCAATCCTGCTGCTGAGAAGGACCTTGATACCTATCTTCGCGAGCAGGGTATTCCGGGAATTCAGGGAATTGATACACGCGAACTAACCGAGCGTTTGCGCACGGTCGGCGCCATGAAGGCGGTGCTAAGCAGCGTCGATCTTGATCCCGATTCACTCATCGCCAAGGCACAATCATCGCCGGGTTTGAAGGGAAGAAACCTCGTCAGAGGCGTTAGTTGTGAGAAACCTTACAAGTGGTCAGAGAAAGGGCCTGTAGATATATCACATTCAGCCAGCGATAACGGGCGAGTGAAGGTGGTTGTTATTGACTGCGGTGTAAAGTACGGCATCTTGCGTAGTTTGTATTCTGCAGGGTGCGATGTAACCGTAGTACCAGCAGAGACTACAGCCGAGGAAATTGCGTCGATGAAACCCGATGGCCTGATGCTTTCCAACGGCCCGGGCGATCCGGAGCCAGTTGTCGAGGTCATTGAGACGGTCAAAACATTAATCAATAATCCGCCTGACGGAAAGCCATTGCCAATTTTCGGAATATGCCTTGGTCAGCAGATTCTTGCTTTAGCGTTAGGCGGAAAGACGTTTAAATTGAAGTTCGGCCATCACGGTGCGAATCACCCCGTCAAGGATTTGAATACAGGAAAGGTGCTTATTACCGTTCAGAATCATGGATTTTGCGTGGACATTGACTCACTACCTGCGGATCTCGTTGAGATAACTCGTATTAATCTAAACGATCAGACGCTTGAGGGAATTAGACATAAGCATTTGCCGATTTTCTCTGTGCAGTATCATCCAGAAGCCTCACCGGGCCCGCATGATGCAAAATATATGTTCGACCGATTTGTAGATATGATAAAGGAACACCGTCGGTGAGTTTTCTTTCCCGAAAAGTAAGGTAGTTTTATCTATTTGTATTTTGGTATTTGATTATCAAGGTAATTTGATGCACGAGAAGGTATTCATACTGGATTTTGGCTCGCAGACCTGTCAGTTAATCGCCAGGCGAGTGAGGGAATTGAACGTCTTTTGCGAGATAATTCCGCATGATACATCTGTTAGTGATATCAATGTTGAAAATCTCAAGGCGGTGATTCTTTCAGGCGGGCCTGCTTCGGTGCTGGACGATGATTCTCCTGGAATTGACGAAAACTGGCTGAAACTGAACTTGCCGGTGCTGGGGATATGCTATGGTATGCAATTGATAACGAAAGTGCTGGGTGGACAGGTCAAGAGGCATCGGCAGGGCAGGGAATATGGCCCAGCAGTGCTTGAGGTGGACAATCCTGATGAACTCTTTGCCGGTCTTGATAGGCGGCTCGATGTTTGGATGAGTCATGGTGATCTTGTCGAAGTTCCACCGCCAGGGTTTGAAATACTTGCTCATACTGATGATTGCCGAGTGGCTGCTATTGGTAATGTTGAGGCAAAACTATTCGGCGTTCAGTTTCACCCGGAGGTAGTTCACACGCCAAAGGGCAAGGATATCCTCGCGAACTTCCTTTTTCGTATCGCAGGCTGCAAGGGCGATTGGTTAATGACAGACTTCATCAACGAGCAGGTATCTTCTATTCGGGAGAGGGTTGGCAAGGATAAAGTCATCTGCGGGCTTTCTGGCGGGGTTGATTCATCGGTGACGGCTGCGATTATTAATCGGGCGGTTGGAGACCAGATGGTCGCCGTTTTCGTTGACAATGGCTTACTACGGACGGGGGAGGTCGAGCAGATAAGGGAGTTCTTCAGTAAGGATTATCCGCTCAATTTGACAATTGTCGATGCACGAAGAGAGTTTCTTGATGCCCTAAAGGGGCTTACCGATCCTGAGCAGAAGCGTAAAGCCATCGGGAAAACTTTTATAGATATCTTCCGCCGGGAAGCCAAAAAGATTGGAAATGTAAAGTACCTTGCTCAGGGGACGCTTTATCCCGATGTTATAGAGTCCCGATCAGCCCGAGGTGGTCCATCGGTGACGATTAAGAGTCATCATAATGTCGGCGGCTGGCCAGGTGAGTTAGAGTTTGAATTAATCGAGCCGTTAAGGGAATTGTTTAAGGACGAAGTGCGTCAGCTTGGTAAGGAATTGGGTTTGCCGGAGAAATTGCTAAATCGCCAGCCCTTTCCCGGACCTGGTCTGGCGGTGCGGATTATTGGAGAGGTTAACGAGCAGCGACTTGATATTCTCCGACAGGCTGATGCAATTGTTCGCGAGGAGATGGAGAATTGGCCTGGCTATGAGGGTATTTGGCAATCATTTGCCGTGCTTTTGCCGGTCAAAAGCGTCGGTGTGATGGGCGATGAACGAACTTATGCTAATACAGTAGTTGTCCGTGCAGTTACCAGTACCGATGGTATGACAGCTGATTGGGCAAGATTGCCACATGACCTACTGGCAAGAATTTCGAGCCGGATTATTAACGAGGTGGTCGGTATTAACAGGGTTGTTTATGATATTTCCTCCAAGCCACCCTCGACGATTGAATGGGAGTAGTCTCCGAGAGGATTAACCCGCAAGATGGGTAGAGGTGTATGATTGCAATAGTTGATTATGGTCTTGGGAATCTCAAGAGTATTCTGTATGCCCTTGAGCGTCTGGGGCAAGAGGCGATAATTACATCTTCGCGAGAGGAAATTTTATCTGCCGACGGTATAATCTTGCCCGGTGTCGGTGCTTTTAGACGCGGGATGGAAAATCTCAATAAGACTAATCTGACAGCGGTGCTGAAGGAATCAGTCAAGGCTGATAAACCAATTCTCGGAATATGCCTGGGAATGCAACTGCTTTTTACGCGTAGTAGCGAGCACGGTAGGAGCAATGGATTAAATATTATCCCGGGTAGAGTGGAGAAATTTGGCGCCGGTTTGAAGGTGCCTCACATGGGCTGGAATCAAATCCATAAAACTCGCCCGTCGTCATTGTTGGCAGGTATTCCTGAGGGTGCCTTTTTCTATTTTGCTCATTCGTATTATCCCATCCCTGCTGATGCAGGTGTGAGCGTGGGGGTTTCTGAATATGGTGGTCAGTTTGCTTCAGCAGTGGAAGTGGGACGTGTCTTTGCTACGCAGTTTCATCCGGAAAGGTCGGGCAATCTCGGGCTTCACGTATTGGAAAACTTTTGCAAAATTTGTAGAAAATCATGATGAATAACGGAGATACACAATGCTGGCAAAGCGAATAATTCCGTGTTTGGATGTGAAAGATGGAAGGGTCGTGAAAGGCATCTCATTTGTCAATTTACGTGATGCGGGCGATCCGGTTGAGTGCGCCAAAGCCTACAGCAACGCCGGTGCCGACGAACTGGTATTCCTTGACATTACCGCAACCATCGAAGCGCGAAAGACTATAATTGATCTTGCAAGTCGTGTTGCCAAGGAGGTGTTTATCCCATATACCATCGGCGGTGGGATTTCTTCCCTTGATGATGCCCGTGCCATACTTGAAGCCGGGGCTGAAAAAATCTCTATCAACACCGCTGCTGTCAGAAATGAACGTCTTATAACGGACATTTCTAAAGCCTTCGGCAATCAGGCGGTCATCGTTGCGATAGATGCCCTTCGGAGAGAAAACGGCTGGGAAGTATTTATCTCCGCCGGTACCGAGCCAACCGGGCTTGATGTAATCAAATGGGCTAAAAAGGTAGAAAAATTGGGCGCCGGTGAGATTTTATTGACATCGATTGATGCCGACGGTCATCAAACCGGCTATGATATCGAACTTACTGCTGCTGTCTGTGATGCTGTCTCGATACCGGTAATTGCGTCAGGCGGTGCCGGTAGCCCGGAGGATATTTACCGTGTTCTCACCGAAGGCAAGGCTGATGCTGCCCTGGCAGCGTCAATCTTCCATTATGGGAAATATACCATCGGACAGGTAAAAGAATATCTCCATAAAAAGGGCGTTTGCGTCAGGAAATAGGAGGTTGAAGATGTGATAAGTTTTCCATCGGCAGCTTCCCTTTACTTTCTACTTGTTTACTGATGGAGTCGTCCTTATAATGCATCAGCCTGATTGCGGAAGGATCGTTAAGGTACCGGTGAGTGTAGCCTGAAAAACAGCGGAAGGAGATTACCATGCCTTTAGTACCAATGCGGATATTGCTCGACCATGCAGCGGAGAATGATTACGGGCTCGTGGCTTTGAATGTTAACAACATGGAACAAATTCAGGCCATTATGGAAGCGGCACAGGAGACTGATAGCCCGGTAATTATTCAGGCGTCCCGTGGTGCAAGAAAATATTCCAACGATGCATATCTTCGGCACCTTATGCTGGCAGCGGTGGAATTGAACCCGAATATTCCCATTGCAATGCATCAGGACCATGGCAACTCACCTGCTACTTGTTTCAGTGCTATTCAGCAGGGGTTTACCTCGGTGATGATGGACGGTTCGTTGGATGAAGCTGGCAAGACGCCGATGGACTACGAATATAACGTCAGGGTAACTCGTCAGGTTGTTGAGGTCGCCCATGCTGTGGGGGTAACGGTCGAAGGTGAAATCGGTGCGTTGGGCGGCATCGAAGATGAACACGGTGCGGGTCTAAGTGAAGAAGAAGTCAAACTGCATCTTACTGATCCTGACCAGGCAGAGCAGTTCGTTGCCGATACGGGCGTTGATGCCTTGGCAGTTGCTATCGGCACCAGCCACGGGGCGTACAAGTTCAAGAAGAAACCCACCGGCGAGGTTCTGAAGATGGATTTGATTGAGGAAATTCACCGCCGTTTGCCCGATACGCACCTTGTAATGCACGGTTCAAGCAGCGTGCCTCAAGAACTTCAAGATATTATCAATCAGTACGGCGGCGATATTAAACAGACCTACGGCGTGCCTATCGAGGAAATCAAACGGGGGATAAAGCATGGTGTCAGAAAAGTCAATGTCGATACGGATAACCGCCTGGCAATTACTGGGGCGATTCGTAAAGTCCTTGCTGAACACCCCGAAGAGTTCGACCCGCGCAAATATCTCGGGCCCGCCCGTGAAGCGATGAAAAAGGTCTGCATGGAACGTATGATCGCCTTCGGACAGGCAGGAAACGCCGGTAAGATAAAAGTCAAAACCTGCAAGGAAATGGTAGATTTCTATATCGATCTGGAGAAGAGAAAGACCAAAAAGTAGGATTCAGTTTAGGGCAATAACACTAACCTTGCTGTTTATCTGACTTTTCGCAGCCTGAGCCATTTGAAACGGAACAGTCGGCGTAGGTGTTCGGTAAATCGCAGGGCTTTTCCACCTGGTTCGATTGAAAAGTCAGCTCGCTTGAGATCGTCGGGGGTGATTGCCCGTCTCGGGGCAAGGCGGACAATGAAGTCGAATAAGGTTGCCTTGATTTTGCGAGTCAATTCCATCTATGCAACCCTCTGAATAGCCTGGCCGACTGCAGCGATGATTTGCTCGAAACTTCTTGCCCGACGACTGGGAACAGCACGGAGTTGGTCTGACTGTATCACACGGGCATCACGATTAATTGCTTCTAATTTACTTACTCCACCATCGGCATATTCGCCAGGTTCGAGATTATGCTCAAGCAGCCATTGTGAAATGTCTGTATCATATTCTGCAGGATAGGTTAAACCGACAACATACCGAAGGCGAGAGTCGTTCGGTAAAATTCCCAGGAGCAACCTTGCCCTGCAGGGCAATTGCTCATCGGCTATACCTTTGATTTCTTCATAATCTCGTCGTGCAGA
>JAGHBS010000158.1 GCA_021160865.1 Planctomycetota bacterium
CATAAAATGCGTGGGGCAGAAAAATATCTCGACCGGTTGATAATACCGTCTAAAAAAACGCTGGAAATAACTCTCGATAGCCAATCCCACCCCTGCAAGTCCGCAACAGGATAAAGCAGCTGCATGATAAAAACGGTTCGGCAAACAGCGAAAGCAAATCTCACCGCCCCTGCCATTTTCCGTGTAAGAGAGACGAAGAAAATGCTTTGTCGGGCAAAGGAGACGATAATCGTGTACTGTCATTACAATTGGAACTCGCCGATCCACCAAGACCTCCATAATCGAAGGTGTTAGATGGTGATAGATATTATGCACGTGCGCAATATCAACAGGATTTTTCCATAAAAATTTGCTCAATTCATTGGCTGCCTGAGTACTATGAATCATCCTTATCAGGTCAAAGGGATTGCGACTCCTGGTGAAATCGAAGAATCTGACCGCCCCGCTTGGATTATCCGGACTACTGCAGCCGAAGAAGAAGACATCATGACCTCGTCGGCGTTGAAATTCACTTAACGCACGAACAAAACTGGTCACTCCACTATCGTAAAAAAGCATTTTTTCAATATGGAGTATCCGCATCGGGCTGCTTCCTCTTTGAAGGTGCCTGCTGAATAAGGCGATAAAATCCCTCGACCATTTGCGAGATAGAAAATTGCCTCGCTTTCTCTTGCCCCCTACTGCCCATCTGTTTTCTCAACGAAGCATCATCAAGCAACCTGGCAATAGCAGCAGCAAGGGCATCAGAATCAGCTGCAGGCACTCTAAAACCCTCTTTACCATGCTCAACGAGTTCAGCAAGGGCAGGTAAATCGCTTACAATCACAGGCAAACCTGCCGCCATACCCTCCAGCACGCAAAGCCCAAAACTTTCCTGCTTGCTCGATAAGACAAGCATATCAGCCCTTGTGAGAATTTCTGGTACATCGTCTCGCACGCCTGCAAGGGTGATTTGCTCGGTCAGATTGAGTTGACTAACCGTATCCTGCATCTGCTTAGAATCAACACCACGCCCAATCAGTACGAGGTGAAAATCGCTACGATTATCCCTGATGAGCAAACGAATAGCCTTCAAAAGTGTCTCAAAATCCTTATCAGGAACCATATTAGCCACCTGCACGATAATCTTCTTATCAGCAGGTAAGGCCAGGTAATCTCTTCGTCTATCCATTAATGGTAAGTGAGTCTCTCGTCTGGCAAATTGCGATAAGTCCACGCCGTTGGGGATCAGCACAATACGGGACTTATCAAAACCCGCCTTGATAATCGCCTGCTGCTGGGCAGCGCTCACGCAAACGAGTGTATCGAGCAATCCGCACTGGAAATACCTCTTCAACCATCCAACAAATGCTCCTGCCTTACCTGATGGTAGGGAATGACACCAACATATTGTAAATGGCTTAACCCGACCAATAACCTCAGCAAGGGCAGTATAAAACACGCCGTTTCGCAGCACATCAACGATGATAATTGTATCAATCCGCTCCTGTTTGATAATTCGCGATATTTTTAATGCCGCCAAGGCATCGTACTTACTACTTGCTATCGGGCAGGTGACCTTACAATCTATCCGATTATCTGCTTGGTAAGTTTGTTCATCCTGCCCTTTCAGACAGGCATTGATGAAATCTTGTTTTAAAAGTCCCCCGGGCTTGATGGGTGAAACGATAATCGTCGCCCCATTATCAATCAGACCTCGGGTAAGCGCCAGTGCCATTCGCTCGGCACCGGCAAGAATGAATTGCTCGATTAGCATCAATATGCGCATCGTCTCGATATCGCTTCTTGACAGAAAACCCTGTAAATACCGCCAATCAGTCCCCTTGCCATATTCCAGTGAAGTTCACGATTCCCGAATAGACTGTAAACCAGATGAACCATAACAAGACCCATCAAATCCCATGCAAGAAGCATCCATTTTCCAACACCCTCCTCCAGGACATCTCTTACAACGCGGAAGTGATTTATTACCATCATCTCCCCCCAGCTATACCAATCGGGCTTAGCCTGCAATTCGCAATGATGAATTAATTTCAACTCCGGTGCGATAAACAGGGCGAACTTCTGTGTTGCTCGATAACTAAAATCCCTATCCTCCGCCACTGCATAGCCGGCGAAGGCTTCATTGAACTTGATGGCTTCAATGACATGGCGGCGAAGACTAAGCCGACCCCCAATAATAAATCGGGCAGGTCTCAAACGTCCTCGAAGCGATAACGGTAAGAGACGATAAGCAGCAAGACACCTCCTTGGCATCCATCGAGTATGCCCCACCACGAACATCAAAAAATCCCAAATCTTCTTCCTTATAGGCCCGGAAGGAACTAACCCAACATCTGTCCCGATTGCACCAATTCCATCCACCTGATAACCCGAACCGCCCTCAGCTGGAGTACCCGGTAAATCTGCCTGGTACATCTCTGCAAGCCGTTGAAGAAAATCAGGGGCCAGCTCGATATCATCATCTAGGAAAAGTATCACATCACCATTAGCCACTTGAGCGCCGGCATTTCTCGAAGCAGGTAGCGATGCCCTGTCGAGCCGACGATGAACATATCGGATATCCGCATCTTCAATCAGCAGGGACAAATCGGCAGGAACTTCGGTTTCACCGTCATTTACGACTATCAACTCGAGGGGTTTATAACTCTGCGACAGAATTGATCGCACTGTACGAGCAAGACTAACAGGACGATTATGAGTAGAAACAACAACGGAAATAGCAACATTCATGACGGGAAACTTTCGACTCACCTGCCTGGTTTTGAAAATAGAATGCGGGTATTTCTGGCTAATCTCACCAGAGACGAGATTATTAACCTCTTTTGTCGCGCGTTTAGTACCCACCTGGTAAATATCGTCATGATTAGCACCAAAGTCCATGTAATACAAAGCGGTATCTTGGGCAAAATGAGTAAAATCGGTGCAGCCAGAATGAAATATGTATTCCAATTTAATTTTACCTTCTCTGCCAGGAAATATCCTATTGATACAACCATTGCACCAGTGAACATTCCAATCCCAGCAGCCCAGGCAGCACCAGCAGGTCCCTTGTAAGGCAGCCATACCACCGCCAAAATCGCATTTATCACCCCCCCTATCAGCGGGCCAAAAGCAATTACAATGGGTCTTTCATGAAGTCTGGTAATGATATTCACCAGCGTAAGGTGGATACCCACCTGAAAGAACATCAATATCCCACCTAATAACTTCAGCCCCTCATAATAGTTCATCGGGAGTATCTTCACCCACAAAGGTGATATAGCATAAATCAACACTGTGATAGTCATCGTTCCCAGTGCGAGCGCCTTGTAGGAAGTTTCAAGGACAAACATTGCAAGGTGCCTCTGGTGTAATTCCCACAACTTCGCAACATGTGTGAAAAGCACAATCCTGGCAGCATCAGCTAATGACAAAATTGCCTGACCAGCTGGTAAGAATGCAAAGAAAATGGCTGCCTTAGCCTTGCCGTAATAGCGTGAGGTCAATAAAAAACTGATATAACCTGCCCCCTGCCAGACAAACCCTGCCACGGTCGAGATAAAACCAAATCTCAAAACACGCCAGAAGAAGCTCTTTTCAATCCCAGCCGAAGCATCCTCAACCCGCTCATCCTGCTTTAGCAAAGCGCTATCAAATCCGCTAATATCTGAATCAGTATCGGCGATAACCTGCTGGTCTGTTGGAATAGTTGCAGTTAAAGACGCAAATACACCAACCGCCCGCTCTAATAGAAGCAGCCCGACAACAAACACCGTCGCTATACAAATCAGATGTGCCCATAACAATGAATCAGCCAATGGCCTGAAAACCAGCATCACCGCACCGACAGCAGTGAAAATAATCGTGAAGAAAACTTCCAGGAATGAAACAACTCTATACAGCCGCATACCTACCAGAAACCCCCTTACATTGTGATACAGGGCAAGAACCGCCCCATTGGATAAGGCAAGGATGCATAGATATACCTTCTGACGATGTTGATGCAAAACCGTCTCGTATCGGGAAGTAAACGCCAGCCGTGCAATACCACCACTCCCGAGAAAGAAAATTGCACTGATTACCACAGCACAGGCGAGGATGTACCATCGTGCCTTGTGGTAAAATTGGGTGAGTCGATGGCGGGCTTCGTAGAAACTTACATACCTGATAAGCCCATGATAACTTCCGAGGGTGATAATTGGACAAACGAGAGTAAAGATCATTACCCCCAGCCCCCAAAGTCCATATTGCACCTGGACAGACTTGAGCAGATAGACAAACAGGATTACCCGCCCCAGACCAACCGCCCTTTGAAATAATGTAGCGGGGATATAAACCGCCAGCGATTCGGTCATCGAGCCGACCTTCAAAAGTCGCGCAAGGACGGCCAATACTCTACTCCTGCTCACTCACCGTAGCCAGGCGGGCATGATGATGCCCCTCAAGCACCTCTGACTTATCCTCTGATTCTGAGGAGCGGTCAACCACCATTCGATAATAACCAAGCATCAACCCTACCGACGCCCAGAATAGACCGTTGGAGGGAACATCCCATAAGATATCAACGAAAGTGCCATCATTGAGATATACCACCATTATAATCCAGAACAGAACTGCAAAATCCTTTGATAAATATGATTTATCCGTTATATCCGGCAAACGTCGATAAAGCTGAACCGATCGACGAAAAATCATCACATACACCGCAATAATTAACGCCAACCC
>JAGHBS010000157.1 GCA_021160865.1 Planctomycetota bacterium
ACAATAAATGAAGGTATAATATGTCCATATACACCTTTGAACCTTTGAAGAGGAGAGTGCGATGGCAACGAATAAGATTATCGGAATAGATTTAGGAACGACCAACAGCGTGGTCGCCGTTATGGAAGGCGGCTCACCGAAAGTGCTTATCAACCAGTACGGTTCTCGCTTAACACCTTCGGTAGTGGCATTCACCGATAAGGGTGAACGGCTCGTTGGTCAACCGGCGAAGCATCAGCAAATTACCAATCCCAAGAATCCCATCTTCCCCTTCAAGCGATTCATGGGACGAAGGCACAATGAGGTCGACCAAGAAGAGAAGATGGTCCCTTACGAGATAGTCGGCGGCCCGGAAGAACTGGTCAAGGTGCGCGTACAGGGAAAGGAATATACTCCTCCTGAAATCAGCGCCATGATCCTGCAGGAACTCAAACGAACTGCAGAGGACTATCTCGGGGATACGGTTACGCGAGCCGTTATCACCGTCCCTGCCTACTTCAACGATTCCCAGCGACAGGCAACCAAGGATGCTGGTGAAATCGCCGGGCTAAAGGTCGAGCGTATTATCAACGAACCGACCGCTGCTGCCCTGGCGTACGGTGTGAAGGGTAAGAAAAGCGAAAAGATTGCGGTATTCGACTTCGGTGGCGGGACATTCGATATCTCTATCCTCGACATCGGTGATAATGTCTATGAAGTCCTTGCTACCAGTGGTGATACCCACCTCGGTGGTGATGACCTCGATGAAGTGCTAATTAATTACCTCGCCGATGAGTTCAAGAAACTCGAAGGCGTTGACCTGCGTGAAGACCCAATGGCACTTCAGCGGCTAAAAGAGGCTGCTGAAAAGGCAAAGTGCGAATTATCGACTGTTTTGGAAACGACCGTCAACTTGCCCTTCATCACCGCCACTGCCCAGGGACCTAAACATCTAAATATAAGCATAACTCGTGCGAAGTTTGAGCAACTCTGCGAGCATGTATTCCAGCGGCTGATTCCACCCTGTAAGCAGGCACTTTCCGATGCAAAACTCAGCCCGGAAGATATTGATCAGGTGTTGTTCGTAGGTGGTTCGACACGTATCCCACGTGTGGCACAAATCGTAAAGGAAATCTTCGGCAAGGAGCCGAATAAGTCGCTCAATCCCGATGAAGTTGTTGCGATGGGAGCTGCTATTCAGGGTGGCATCCTTGCAGGCGACGTTCAGGAAGAGATGGTCCTGCTGGATGTAACGCCGCTGTCGCTTGGTGTTGAAACGCTTGGTGGGGTTATGACCAAACTCATCGAGCGGAATACCACCATTCCCACCGAAAAAGAAGAGATATTCTCAACGGCTGCTGACAATCAAACCGAGGTCACCATCCATGTCCTCCAGGGTGAGCGAGAATTTGCAAAGGATAATCGCACCCTCGGTAGATTTAACCTGACGGGGATACCCCCTGCTCCGCGCGGCGTGCCTCAAATAAAGGTCAAGTTCAGCATCGATGCCAACGGTATCCTTAATGTCTCAGCAAAGGATATGGCTACTGGCAAAGAGCAGTCCATCAGGATTGAAGGTTCTTCGGGCTTGAGCAAGGAAGAGATCGAGCGCATGCGTAAGGAGGCTGAAGAGCACGCCGAGGAAGACAGGAAGCGTCGTGAACTGGTTGACCTGAAGAACTCTGCCGATGCCCTGATTTACAACATCGAGAAAATTCTCAAAGAGCAAGGCGATAAAATCCCTGCCGATGAACGAAGCAACGTTGAATCAGCAATATCCAACCTGCGTGAAGCCATGAAGAACGACGACGCCCAAGCCATCAAGCGAGCGATGGAAAATCTTGAAAAATCCTCTCACAAGGTTGCAGAGGAGATGTACAAAGCCACTGCTTCGCAGACCGTCGGCGCTCAATCAGCCGGACAAACCGCACAAGGACAATCTGGTAGCGAGGAAAAGGGAAAATCAGATGAAGATGTCATCGACGCTGAATATGATGTGAAAGAGTAATTTGCCTCTATGTCCTTGACCTGCATCGGGCAGGAGAAAATAGATATATTTTGTGTCGCCCCAGCAAAGGCTGGGGCTTTTTATTCGTATAATCTTAATCTACACGCATAATAAGAAGAATAAGTGTTTCCCAGCTGACGAACCGACAAGGTTTCAATAAATGAGCCAGAAGGATAAGTACATCGTCGGAACCAGCGGCTACGCCTTTAACGATTGGATCGGCAGATTTTACTCACCAGGGATAGCCTCGCGAGAAATGTTCACTCAATACGCCAGCCGATTTAATGCATTAGAGCTGAACTTCACCTTCTATCGTATCCCCTCGATAAAGAGCATTCAGCGACTTGCAGATGAAAGCCCGAATGATTTCCTCTTCTGGGTAAAGGCGAATCGTCAAATAACCCATCAGGCAGATTTAAGTATTGCAGGTGAGTTTATTGACAGTCTCACCCCGTTGAACATTAGCGGCAAATTAGCAGGGGTATTACTACAATTTCCGCAATCATTCCGTAGAACGAGAGAAAATCGGATATTCCTTTCAAAGACGACCCGGGCGATGGCAGCACTACCCCTGGCTGTAGAATTCCGGCACTTTTCATGGGCAAATTCGGCTACCATTCAAGCCTTGCGTGAAAATAATATCACGCTGGTCGTCCCGGATTGCCCAGCAATTCCTTCATTATTTCACATCCCTCCAATTGCAACGACATCAACAGGATACCTGCGCCTTCACTCCCGCAATGCAGAGAAATGGTACGCCGATATGGCCCAGCGGTATGATTATTCCTATAGTAAGGAGGAGTTAATCGAAATAATCCGCTCATGGAAACAGGTTGTAAGCCAGGTCGAGCGCATGTTCGTATTTTTCAACAACTGTCATCACGCCCAGGCTGCACATAATGCGGAAACATTTAGTCAATTGATAAGTCAGGTCGGATGATACAAGTCCATAAAGATAATCTCTCCCCCACCTACAGAATACAGAACGGGGCCGACGGGACTCGAACCCGCAACCACCGGATCGACAGTCCGGTACTCTAACCAATTGAGCTACAGCCCCGGGTACTTACTTACCAGTTTCGGATAAACCAACTCGCTTTAATATATACAATAATGCGCAGAGATTGTCAAGTTCACCCATGTCAAGATAAATATAAAATATTACACGGCAAAATTGCAAGATTACCCGCTTGCACCTGCCTGTTTACCATAGGCAGGGATCTTCATTAGGCAAGTTTGCTGGTGAGCATGGTAGCAAAATATCTCAAAAACTCACAAAATCAGCCAATAAAATCAAGCATTTAATAAGCCATTTTCACTGGTAAAATCCGATGAAATTTGCGAAAATATATATAGGTAAATAAAGGTATTTTCCTACAAATCTGCGTGTATTAGGAAAGGAG